>JAYSYM010000621.1:0-2867 GCA_043727635.1 Bdellovibrionales bacterium
CCAGGGACTGATCGCCGACATTCCCGGCCTCATAATTTCAACGTTCGTAATTCTTCTAACAATTTATTTCTTGTTGATCGATGGTCCGAGAGCAGTTCAGTTTATCAGAGCTAATTCAATGTTTAGTCCCCGAAAAACCGACGAGCTATTACAGTTGTGTCACAATCTTTGCCATTCGGTTCTGGTCGCAACTATTTTGGCTGGTGTCGCGCAGGCGGGACTAGTCGTAATCGCTTGTATGTTAGCAGGAATTCATTTTAATACCGTAGCGCTGATCGGATTAATTTCGTTCATGGCGTCTTTCCTACCGTTAGTTGGTAATGCTCCGGTCACGCTTGGTCTAATTTTATATGGTTTCGCAATGGGTGATACAACGAACCTTGTGATTTTCATCATTGCAGCGGTTTTGGTATCGCTGGCTGACAACATCGTCCGTCCGCTGGTCTTGAGTGATGGCGCAAAACTCCATCCGCTTATTGCATTCGTAACTGCGTTTGCTGCACTCGATGCTATCGGTTTCTACGGACTATTTATCGGTCCAGTGGTGGCGGGCATCTTCTTCTATTCACTTTCGATAGTTACGCGATCAACTAAAGCTCGAACCTGAGTTTTTTCTCTGTTATAAGTTTTGAATGGCAGAACAGTTTCATCTAAAACCCACGCTGGCTAAGTACGACTTAGTCGTCATCGGCTCAGGTCCGGGCGGGCAAAAGGCTGCGCTTCAAGCAGCCAAGCTTGGTCGCACGTCCGTAGTGATTGAAAAAGATCGCATGGGCGGAGCATGTCTTCATACTGGAACAATTCCAAGCAAGACGCTTCGTGAAGCTGCACTCGGCGAAACCCTCATCGATGTAAAAGGCCGCGACATACACAATGCTGTGATGAACCGAACCCGTGCCGTCATCGAAGATGAAACTACGATCATCGAGCATCAGCTTTTCAGAAATAAAGTTGAATACATTGGTGGTCTCGGAACTTTTGTCGGTCCGCATAGAGTACAAATTCGAAATGCTGCTGGAGTATTTGAGGTTGAAGGTGAGTTTATCGTCATCGCAACTGGAACTCGTCCGCGAAGGCCAGAAGGCTTTAATTTTGACAGCAACTGTATTCATGACAGCGATTCAATTCTTGAAATGTCGACTCAGCCAAAAACGATGGCCGTTTTAGGGGCTGGAGTCATTGGTTGCGAGTACGCCAGTATCTATGCGCGCATGGGTGTGAAGGTCACATTAGTCGATCGCAAGCCTGATCTGTTAAAATCGATCGACGAAGAAATCACCGAAGCACTCCGCGCTGAGTTTGCGAAATCACATATCGAAATGGCGTTTGATTACGACTACAAGAATGTTGAGACGGTGAAAGTTGACGGCAAACGCAAAGTGAAAATTGAGATGAAGCTAAATTCATCGTCGACGTTTGAAGAGCGGCACTTTGATACCGTGCTCGTCTGTGTAGGCCGAGTTGGAAACGTTGAGCATCTCAATTTAGACGCCGCTGGTATTACAGATAAAAATGACCGGGGCCTGATAGTTGTAAATTCAAACTACCAAACTTCGATCCCGCACATCTACGCAGTCGGCGACATCATCGGCTCGCCCGCGCTTGCGGCGGCGAGTGCTGAGCAGGGCAGACTTGCAGCGCTTCACGCATTCATGAAAGAGCCTGCTAGATTTCCGACTACGTTCCCTTACGGCATTTATACGATTCCAGAGATTTCATCGGTCGGCGCGCAAGAGGTTGAGCTGAAATCGCGAAATATTGAGTACGTGGTTGGCAGGGCAAACTATCGCGAGATCGCTCGCGGGAAAATTCTCGCCGATGAGCACGGGTTCCTGAAGCTATTAGTTGATCGTCGCACTCAGCGTATTTTAGGCGTCCATGTCATCGGGACGGGCGCAACTGAACTCGTTCACATCGGTCAGACCGCAATGGCCTTCGGCGCTACAATAAAATTCTTCGTCGATAACGTATTTAATTATCCGACACTCGCTGAAGCCTACAAAGTTGCCGCATACAACGCGCTCAACAAAATCACTAAGCTTGGTGAGCTCGATTAACCGATCAAAGTGCTAGAGCTTTAGTGAGTTCGTTACAATCTCCGTAACATTCGTTGAAAGTCCTTTATGAGAAACAATTCTCTCGAGCTGCACCTTGGCTAAATCTCTTCGCTTCGAATCAAATTTTTTCCATTGATTGAACGATGAAACTAGTCGCGCGGCTACTTGCGGATTTCGTGAATCAATATCGATCACGCAATCTGCAATAAATTTGTAGGCCTCCCCGGTTGGCTCGTGGAACTGCGTGTGATTTGCCATCGCAAACGCATAGGGGAGACTGTAGATCTTGTTTGGATTGGTGATATCAAACACTTGATCGGTCATCAGCTTACGAACGCGCTCAAGGCCTCCGACAAACGGTGCCGACGCCTGTACTCCGAGCCATTTATTGATGACGAGTGGTTCATGTTTCCACTTCGTATAGAACTCAGACATCGCCGTCGAACGTTCTGAGCTTTCGAACGAATTCAAAGCGGCCAAGGCACCTAACGAATCAGTCATGGTCGGCGCCGATCGCAACTGCGAGAGCGCTTGATCGCGATGAGTTCCGCCCTTCAGCAAACATAGCAAACTTAAAACTCGATTTTTCAAATCTCGTTCTGCTGAAGCGTTTGCTGAAATTTCATCTGTCATCGAGGTTTGCAAATTGGAATAGAGCTCTCCGAGTTCACTTGTGTACTTAATTGCAATCGCAAGTTGGAGCGCTCTACGAGCAGAAAATACGGCATCGGGATTGATGTCGGTAACAAATTGATGGATGTAACTTGCTTCGGGCACACCAAGCATCAAGGCTTTGTAAGCCTTATCCAT
>JAYSYM010000622.1:0-2844 GCA_043727635.1 Bdellovibrionales bacterium
GGCCGCTCTAAAGGGGGAATTGAAAACGGTTTACTTGGTGCGGTTGCCGCCACTGCGCAGTCAAGAGCACAAAACTACGGTGAAAAACTAAAAACAGAACGCGAGTGGATTGAACTCAACCCCGGCGTCGAATGTGACGCTGTGTTGAGTGATGCCCTCAAACTACAAGAAGGAGGTGATACCTATGAGTGAAGATAAAAAATCAGAAATGACCGACCGAGGATTTATATTTCTAGTAACGATGGCTACTCTTTTTGTTGGCTGGTTAAAATTCAAGCCGGAGATCGTCGCCTGCTACATTAAATTTCGCTACGCCATCGCATTCGGTATCACTGTCGGCATTCTTGCGGTTTACGTTAAGGTCAAAAACAAGATACTCGCGAATTTCAAAGATGCCGATATCGAAAACGAAGTCATTGGCCCTTGCAAGAACGAAGATTCTGTCTTTGCTGGCATTACGCCAAAGGGTAAATCGGTTCATATCAAGCAGTCACACAGACGGATGCACACTCAGGTTGTCGGCACTACAAACGCCGGTAAAACCGAGTCGGTCATTGTGCCTTGGGCTGTTGACGACATTAAAAAGGGCCGCGGCCTTCTTATTATCGACGGAAAATCTGACCGTAGCCTTCTTGATAAGCTTTACGCCTATGCAAAAAGGCATCATCGAGAGGGCGACTTTAGGATTCTGTCACTTTGCAACGTGGACATCAGTCATACATTCAATCCGTTTACGAATGGGTCTGTGCTTGAAGTAGCAGAGCGCGTGTTCGCGGCGCTGAATTTCGAAAATGAATATTTCAAAAGTATTCAGTACGACGCCTTTCTTCACTGCCTGCTTTTACTGGAAGGCGCCAAAGTGAAAGCGACTCCGTTCCGAGTGATCGAATGCCTTAAGCATGAAAAGCATTTGGCGAACCTCGCAAATCAATCGACGGATTCAAATCTTCAGGCATGGGCCAAAGATTTCCTAAGCCTCAAACGTGAAGACCGCGAGCAACGAACGAGCGGCCTTGTCGCACAACTTCAAAGTTTTGCCGTCGGTGAAACGGCAACGCTTTTCAATAGCGAAAATTCAGATATTGATTTGGAGCGCGCGCTTGAAAACGGTGAAATCATTTACTGTCAGTTGCCAGCTCTTAAAATTCCAACGCTTGGTAAAGCCACGGGGAAAATTATTCTCCAGTGTCTTCAGAGTGCCGTATCTTCAAGACATTTAGGAAGATCAGAGCATAACAACTTTTTTTCGGTCTACTTAGATGATTTCACTGAGTATCTGACACCGAGCTTTGTGACCCTGCTTAACAAATCCAGAAGTGCAAATGTTGCGATTGTTTTCGCCCATCAAGCGTTAGGCGATCTTGAGGAACTAGGCGCTGGCGTCAAGAATACGATTCTGACTAACTCAAATTTGAAGGTCTTTATGAGGACCAATGAACCCGACTCGGCTGAGTATTTCTCGTCAGTCATCGGAACAATTCAGACGGCCAAAGTTACCGAACGACAAAAAGACGGTTTCATGGGGGCCACTAAAACCGGCGACGGTTCTGTCAGGGAAGCTGAGGAGTTCAAGTTTCATCCGAATCTCTTTAAGCAAGATCTTGGCGTCGGAGAGGCGATCATGGTTTTGCCACACGCAAACGGGAGCCTTCCCGTTCGGATCAAATTCAAACGAAGCTTTGATCTCGATAAGCCAGTGATCCCGAAACTTAAGAAGTCAGCTCCGGCGGGGATGCCCACAGCTACAGATGAAAAACAAAAAAATGAGCAGACCGAAGCCGTCAATGAGCTGTTAACAAAAGCGGCTCACCAGCAAAAGGTGGCCGCATGAAAATTATATTTTTGGCACTTGTAGTTGCGTTGTCAGGGTGTAGCCACTTGCCGAAGTGTGGCAACCCGGAAGGCTCAGGCGTTGTGTTGGCTGGTAAAGACACCTGCCAAGTTCGTATCCGTCAGGTGACTGTCGGTTCCGATTTGAAAATTCCTGAAAGTCTTAAAAATTCAAACCTGTCACAATTCACCCTTGAATGGGTCGAACCAGGTTTGAAAGACGGTCGTATAGTACTCGGCCATTTTGTTTTGGTTCAAAGTTCTCAGACAAAGGATTCCAAGTGAGACAGATGAACGATCAAATTACTAATGGGGCGTTGGAGTTTGCAGCACGCTGGGGATTTCTCACGAAAGATTTATTTTACGATTTTATCTGTCGAATGAGCTTGGCACAAAACTACCGCTATTGGCGCTCGCTCTCTGAAGACGGGCTTTTTGTACAGTCCAAGGCCTCTGAAAATGTTCTGCTCTTAAGCCATAAGAGTCGTAGACAAATGTTCGGGGAATCTGCGCGACCTTCGAGATTGCCAGCGTATATTGACCATGATTCGATTGCAGCCCGATTTCTGATGACGTTACAGCAGACCGGACTCGTTAGCCGCTACTGGCTTGAAAACGATCTAATGAGCAATCCGTTGGACACCTATGACATTCTTGGATCAGCACGCGTTCGCCGAATACCAGATGTTGTTTTTGATCTTAAAACATCAACTGGCGTGATTCGTTGCGCGTTTGAGGTTGAGAAAACTACGAAGACACAAAGCCGTTATTCGAAAATTGGGCTCGCGTATCTGGACTATTCAAAAATAAATTTGATTCTCTTTTCTTGCGGCAGCCTTGCTACGGAAGTCGCGGTCAGTCGTGGCTTTCAGGGGAAAGCGTTTGCGAATGTGAATCGAATTCCAGGGATTTTTCAGTACCCCGATTTCTCAGCGCTGGGTCTGAAAACACCAATTCGGTTCGGTACGCGTGAGTATTCGATTCAGAATTTTTTAGAAGTCGTCACAAAGCAAA
>JAYSYM010000623.1:0-2842 GCA_043727635.1 Bdellovibrionales bacterium
CTCAAGATGCATCAGAAATCCAATTTAACCGAGCCGCTAAACTCGAACAAAAGATTGACTCTAAGGGCCGCAACAATCGCGAACGTCAATCCCAGGTTCATAGTTTGTTTGGTTAATCGCCCTACGGGCGAAATGGGCTCGGCCTAAAGGCCTCGTGCCGCTACGCGGCTGCGGTGCGGCCTCCGACCGCACCTTTCTCGCGCGCATAGCGCCCTCGCGATTATTCCATGTTTGCTTGACCTACAAAAATTGACACTTATTTAGGTGTTAATCGATATTTTGCCGGGTGGCCACTGCCTAATCATCGAAATCGTGGTTGCATGCAATGCGGTTGGGAAATGATGTCTTCTAATTACGTTCTAAAGTTGTGTAAATCCTGAATGAGGCGCGCAGCGGCGATTTTCCCCTGATAATTCAAGACTCATTCTTTTCTGCCTTGTAAACATTTGTAAAAGGCGAAGAGCCGCGTCGAGCGGCGACTGGCGCTCCTGAGCTCTGCTCAGGATACAACCATTTACAAAATTTAAAAAACGTCTCATTACACTGCATCATTAAAGATGCATCAAATACCAACTGTGACTTATCGATTCAGTTTTGGCGACTTTTGTCGGCAATTATGCGAAATTCAACTTAAAAATTGTTTGGGTTTGTAAAAATGCGACAGGCCAAGCAGAAACGCTCTGACAATCTCGCAAGCCAAGCGCAGCAAATGGCAACCGAACGGGCCGATCGCCTTGTTCACGATCTCAATCTCAAAACCAACAATAGCTTTGAGCGAACGTTGGAATCCAATCGTGAGCAATTGCGAGAGGAAGCTTTACAATCCAGTATTCTTGGCCGTCAAGGAAAAGCTTACGATCAGAAGAATGCTGACAGTAGCAAATACGTCACGAGCAAACCTCTTCCTCGTGAGAAAAACGAGTTCGATCGCGCTGTGGTGGGCAAACGTAAGCAGCAAGTGGTGGCAGATTCCAATTATGAAGATTCACTGGCGCCGGGTTATCGTCGGGCATTGCGTGACGATGTTCCATTGAAAAAGAACGACGTCGAACCACGTTTTCATGCTCAAGCCTCAGTCCATCGTCCAGCACCGAATGAAAGCCGTCAAGTGCAGAATTCGATTAACGCTCACGGCATCACTCACAATCCCATCGTTGAAGCCAGACGTCGCAAAGCCCTCGAAGCCAAGATCCGCGAGCTCGCTAGTCAATAGGCGAGTCTCCGGTTACCTAAAGGTAACCTACGCTCGCTCCTCGCCCTGCGGGCTCGGTGTTCGGGCTGCGCCCTCACGGCTTCTTAAAATTAACACTTAATGTTGAGTGTTAATCAAATTTGTGCCAGGCGGCCACTGTCTAATCATGGAGTCGTCGTATTGAATTATTTTAATTTTGCAGATGTAAAAGAACAACACGGATTTATTGAAAATGTCGAAGCAGTTTTTATGCAAGGGCAGCGCCGATGCTGCAACTGGAAAGGTCTCCGATTTGATCTGCACGGAAATTCCTCAGAGACTTGTTGTCAATGCCAGACAGCATCAATTGCAACAAAACCAAAACTGTCAGGAGACCACTGACTGTCTGTGCGATCTCAACTCAGAGCAATTTTCAGACGCTCTGATTGACATGCGTCTTTTGTGGGATGACCATTTTTTCTACACTCGGCTAGCCGTCGAAGAGACAGTTGTGAATGGTTTGAACAGCCCACAATCTGTAGCCATCGTGAATCGTCTGCTTCAGAACCAAGATCAACTAGGTGATAACCTGGCTATTTTCTACTGCGATGCTAATGGCGCCCAGTACGCCAGTATTTTACGGGAGCACATTGAGTACGCGGTGGAGGTCCTGAAGATTTTGCGTAATCCTACAAGTCCCACTTACGCTCAAGATCTTGCTGCAGCAGAAGCCGAAGCACTTGAAAACGCTCGCGAATTTGCGCAATTTTGGGCCTGCATCAATCGTTTTGCCGATGAGGAGCACGTCTTCGAGCACATGCAGCATCACATTTTGACTCTTGTCGATCTGATGAAGGCTATCGTTGCCAGAAATACACCTCTCGTGATCAGCACGCAGGATGTGTACTCAGCCGCTACTCGAGAAATGTCGGCTTACTTTGCTGACATCATTCAGCAACAATGGGAAAACGAGTGCAATCAATCATCTTCGAGTTCCTCCTCTTCATCTTCTTCCACTTGTTGAACGATTTTAAGACAAAAACCTAAAATATCATTGTATAATGATATTTATGTAAATAAGCATCTAGTGATTTTGACGATTATACAGATGAAAAAGAACCTAACTTCGAATCACAATCTAAAAAATGGCTATATGTTGAAGTTAGAATGTATTTTGGAGTGGGATGGGCGAATAATAGATTGCGCGGGAAAGTATCGGTTCTTAATCTTCGCTAATGCTTAGCATAAGAGATATTACCCGATAATCAATGCCAGCCTAAAATTAGGAATCTAGCAATCAAAGATTTTATACTAAAATGATTGCTAGATATGATATTTTGTCATCAGCGACCGCGACATGACGAGACGCAAAATTTTGCGGCCAAAAATTGCCGGTTGGATCTAAAAAGCGACCGATTTGTCAAGCGAATGTCGAGATTTCAAGCGAAAAACCGAACCTCAGAGAAAACATTTCTGTGCACGGCTGCTACCGCTCCATCAGTGGGAAGAGCGTCCAATTTGGTGTGCCAAGAAATCACTCAGGAACACGCTCAGCTCAGATTTGCTGTCACCCATGGTGGCGGCAATCAACGCGATAATGAGACCGGTGCTGGCTCAGATTGCCGAAAGAACACGAACAATCTCTGCGATCTCGAGTTCCTCGAACTCGAG
>JAYSYM010000624.1:0-8702 GCA_043727635.1 Bdellovibrionales bacterium
GGCGGAGCCGACTTAAGTTCATTCATCTTCGCCTTAAGTACTTTAATTTCGCGCGACAGACGCAAGTACTCAACCTCGAGCGTAGATATCTCTAATTGAGCTAGAAGTAATTCGTGATGGCCGCCTGTACCTGTCTTGTATCTTGAGCGAGTGCTGTTCAATACTTCAGTCAGCAACTTTTGCTGTTCGCGATTAGCTGTGACAGCTGACTGATTGTAAAAAGCGCGAGCATAGAGTTGGGCGGCAATGACAGTCAGTTCCCGCTCAGCGGAAATTGCTGTTGCTTCTGCAACATTGGCTTGTGCAAGTGCAGCTTGTTTTCGCGCGCCCAATCGCCCCGGAAATGGAATCGTCTGACTCAGCTGATAGCGCATCATTCCAGCGCTCTTATCAGATGTCGGTACTTCATCGGGGCCGACGCCAAAAAATGGATCATCCCAATACCCAGAAGCATTTGCCCGAAACTTTTCGGCTTGAGTCAGTTTCCTCTGCGCATCTAGATCTGGATTTGACTGTTTAACAGAAGCGACAAATTCACTTAACGATTCGGCATGGCTTGCCACTGGATTAACAACGATGAGCGAGAAAGCGTAGAGAACGACTCTAATAATATTAGACTTCATTAAGGCCTGCCTGGCAGCAGTCAGGAATATACTTCGAGATCAACTTCATTGCGGCTTGTGCTTTGGCCAAAAAGTTTTCGGTGCTTTCGATTACATGATAGTTTTCATGGCCCGCCCATACTTGAGAAATTTTTTCGTCGATTGCGGTAGCCTGGAGAGAATTTTCAATACGCAATGGATTTATCTGATTGTACCCAAACTGATCCGAGGGTGATCGTAGATGAATAACCGCAAAATATTTTTGATATTCTTGGCTGGCTTGGGTTCCGGTCGTTTCCCAGAAGGTATCTTCTCCATTTGGCCAATAGGCTAATCCATCAAGTGTTCCTCTATCACAAAGGCCTACAGCCCATTTGTTTTCCCGGGTCACCAAATTCTCCATCTCGACTTGAATATGGAAGATTGCACTTTGCGCTGCTAATTTTGCGGTAGCGCTTTGAAGTCTCCAGAATCCACCACCAAAAACAATCGAGGCGGCTTCGGGCAAAATCGCAATGTGCTCGCACAAGACTTTTTTTGCCATCTCAAGCACAGCTGTTTTTCCGGCACCAGGTCCACCCGTAATAACAATCAAACGAGTTTTAAGATGAGTTTTTAACTGTTCACAATGCTTTTCACAGACATTTGGAGAATTCGGCATTTTCACTCCAGCATAAATTCTTGGTCTTGCTTCGGAACTTCGCAAGGCCAGTGGAATCTATCAGTAAGGTGTTCTTTCATTTTCAGTGCGGCTTCAGGTTCTCCGTGGGTGATGAACACTCTCTTGGGGCTGATTTTAGATTTCGAAAGCCAATCGAGGATCTCGACATAGTCCGCATGCGCCGAACTATTTTTTAAGACTCGAATCGTTGCGCGAACTGGAATAAATTCTCCGTGAATTTTAATTTCTTTAGCGCCATCTTGCAGTGCTCGCCCGCGAGTTCCGGCAGCTTGAAATCCGGCCAGCACTACGGTTGTGGTTGGATTTGATACAAACGCTTTCAGATGGTGAATGATTCGGCCACCAGTTGCCATTCCACTCGCCGAGATAATAATCATCGGCTCCTTTTTTTCATTCAGTACTTTGGATTCTTCTACCGTTCTGACGTACTGAACGCTGTCGCCCATATCCTTGCACTGTTCGTCTGAAAGCTTATGGAGAGACTTGAATTCGTAGAATAGCTCCGTAGCATTCAATGCCATGGGGCTGTTGAGATACATCGGAACATTCGGAATTCGATCCAATTTTTTTAAGGTTGATAGATAGAACATCAATGATTGAGCTCTCCCGACCGCAAAGGAAGGAATAAGTACTACGCCTTTTTTTTGCAGAGCCTCATTGATTACGGCTTCGAGCTCTTTGAGTGGGTCAACAGCGTCGTGTTGCCGATTACCGTAAGTTGATTCGACTACTAAGTAATCGACCGCGGGTAACAATGCTGGCGCATGCAAAACTGGATCATTTGCTCTGCCTACATCACCTGAAAATGCAATTTTAGTTGCTTGTACTTCTAAGATGGCAGAGGCAGCACCGAGAATGTGTCCAGCATATTTAAAAGTTGCGCGAACGTCTTGGGTCACTTCAAAAGATTCATCGAAGTTGATCGGAACGAATTGTTCAAGCGAAGCTTCAGCATCCTTTTCCGTAAACAGTGGTAACGCTGGAGAGTGTTTCGAAAATTTCTTTCGATTAAGCCATTCAGCTTCTTCTTCTTGCAAATAGCCTGCGTCAGCCAGAAGGATTCGACAAAGGGCGAGTGTTGCAGGCGTACAGAACACTTTTCCCTTGAAGCCTTTCTTAATCAGCCTTGGAATATATCCAGAGTGATCAAGATGCGCATGCGTCAGAACGATCGCATCAATAGATTTTGGATCGATTGGGAATTCATCCCAATTCTTGAGACGAAGCTCCTTAAGGCCTTGGAAAAGACCGCAATCAACGAGGATTGTTTGTTTATCGTTTGAGAGAAGGTATTTCGAGCCCGTGACGGTACCTGCAGCCCCTAGGAATCGAAGTCTAAACTGAGAAGCCTGGTGTGTGGGCATTCGAAACTCCGTTGCAATGGGTTGTTTAGTCCCGTGATTAAAAGGAAAAGTCCCGACATATACTCTGGTAAGGCTACCTGGCTTACAGTCTAGAGATAATGTAAGTACTAGCATGGAGTGTGCCGCGAATCGAAATGACGATTCCTAAGCAAGTAAGATGCTAGTACTTACTCTGCCAACATTTACTGAGCTTCACTGAAAGGCTTCGCTGAACCATGCCGCTGAAACGATCACTTAACTTGGCTATGCTTACCTTGTACGGAGTCGGAATGATTCTCGGCGCCGGGATCTATTCAATCATCGGTCAAGCGGCAGGTATCGCAGGTTATGGTTTATGGCAGGGATTCATCGTCGCAGCAGTCGCCGCACTGCTAACGGGTCTATCGTATGCGGAGCTCGCCACTATGTATCCCAAAGCTGGCGGCGAATATGTCTATTTGCGAAAGGCATTTTCTGAGCGTCGATGGATTGCGGGAATCGTCGGCAACATCATGATCTTTGCAGGAAGCGCTACCGCGGCGACCGTAGCTCTTGCTTTTGCGAGCTATCTCAATCACTTCGTTGAGCTCCCCAGTTTATTCGTTGCGGTGGGGCTTCTTATTTTCTTTACCGGCGTTAATATTATTGGAATTCAGCAGTCGAGCTGGATGAACGCAGTTTTTACTGCGATCGAGGTCGTCGGGCTAATTATTTTTATTTGGCTTGGATGGCGAAACCCGAATTTTGGAAACGGTATTCAAGTTTTGCCGAGTATGCCGATCGTCGCCAGCGCGGCGCTCATCATCTTTGCGTATTTTGGTTTCGAGAACATTGTGAATCTTGCTGAGGAAACGAAGGATCCTGAAAAGACGATACCTCGAGCGATTTTTCTAAGTCTTTTAATTTCAACGGTGCTTTACAGTTTGGTTAGCATTGCGGCGGTTGCCCTCATGCCTCCTGATCAACTGGCGCTGACCGAGTCGGCAATCACGGCTGCGGCAAAAACAACTTCTGCTAAAATTGCAGGAATTTTGGGCGGGATCGCTCTGTTCTCAACAGCTAATACGGCCTTGATCGCACTTTTAACGACTAGTCGAATTCTCTACGGTGTTTCTCACGACGGTTCGCTACCAAAGATATTTTCCAAAGTTCTAAGGGTTCGCAAAACACCTTGGGTTGCAGGCCTTGTCGCGCTTGGCATAGCGGTAGTGCTGCTACCTTTGGGAAAAGTAGAGACGCTCGCCAGTGTCGCATCGTTAACCACAATGATTGCATTCATCGCTGTTAACATTGCGCTGATTGCTTTGCGAATCAAAGCGCCAGGTCTCGCGCGTCCGTTCAGAATCGCACTATCAATTAGAAAAATCCCGATATTTCCTTCTTTAGGCATCTTTAGCTGCGTCGTTTTTCTTTTCCAGTTTGATCGGCAAGAATACCTTGTGGGCTTAGTAGCGTTTGCTTGTTCGGCTGGATTCTATTTTCTCAACTCAAAACTAAATCGAAGAGGAGTTTAGTTAACAAAATGCAAGAGATGATTGTCATGAGCTACAGAGTCTCATCACAGGAGGTGTTCAGGCAACTCTCTACTTGCCTCTGCGTTGAGAAACCACTAACTCTGAGAGATGGAAATTGGTGAGAAAAACCTAGAGCGAAACATCAATTTTGATCGGCTGCCATTAGCCTGGATTTTGATCGGAGGCTTCATTGTTGCACTCCTCGTTTGGTATTTCGCTTCGACCGTTCAGCAAAAAGATGAAGAAATTCGCTTTGAGCAATTAGTACGCTTAATTTCTGATCCACTTGAACTTCGAGTAAAAAGATATGAACTTGCACTTGTTCAGGCCACTGCATTCTTTCGCGCTCGCAACATGAACGTTACTCCGGATGAATTTAAGAACTACGTTAAGTACATGCAATTGTTTGAGCGATACCCGGGAGCACAAGGTTTGTCCTTTACGGTCTATCTTCCGAAGCAACGAGTGAACCTCCACACTGGAGCGTTTTCAAATTTGAATAACAGTTACAAGCTTTGGCCACTCCTCCCGACTCGAAATCAGTTTTCGTCAATTGTGTATCTAGAGCCCTCTGACTGGCGAAATAAACGAGCGATCGGCTTCGACATGTTTACCGAGCCCGTCCGCAGAGAGGCTATGGAGCTCGCCCGCGACACTGGCGAACCTGCACTTACTGGTAAGCTAACCTTAATCCAAGAAACAGAAGTGGCTGCCCAGCCGGGCTTCATCTTGTACGTTCCGATCTACAAGAACGGTTTAAGCACTGACACCATTGAGCGCCGACGAGAAGCGCTCGTTGCTTATGTCTCAGCGGTCTTTCGGATTCATGATTTGATGAAGGCGATCGTTCCGGAGCAAAACGACTTAACCGATTATCAACTTTACGACTCTGACGTCTCCGAGAATAATTTGGTCTTTGATCACCCTAACAAACACTCAACTTCACCGCAATATACCCGCGAGCGTAGTCTTCAACTTGCCGGACGCACATACGTTCTTAAAGTGCAGTCGCTAGAGAAGTTCTCGAGCTCGCTACGTTATCTGATTCCACTTAGTATTGCTCTGATAGTAATACTTTTCAGTAGCATGGTTTATTGGTTCACTGCACGACTTAGAAAAACTGTTAATGTCGAAAGACAAACTCGTGATGAGCTTCGCACAGCAAAATCAGCGGCGGAATCTGCGAATGCCGCAAAAAGTTCGTTCTTAGCAAACATGAGTCACGAAATCCGCACTCCGCTCGGAGTGATTCAAGGGTTTGCTGATCTGCTTTATGAAGATTCCGAACTTAATGTTGATCAAAAAGAATCACTCGCAACTATCAGACGAAATGCCCGCCAGCTCACAAACCTAATCGGAGAAATTTTAGATCTTTCAAAAGTCGAAGCCAAACTCTTAGATGTTGAGCGCGTTGCGTTTTCGATTCGGGATCTGATGGAAGATGTGAGATCAACGCTGCGTCTAAAGGCTGAAGAAAAAGGTTTGGCATTGCAAATTGTTGGCGATCCAAACTTGCCGCCCACTGTGGTGAGTGATCCGACTCGGCTAAGGCAAATTCTAGTCAACTTAATTGGCAACGCAATTAAATTTACAGCGCAAGGATCCGTGCGTGTCGCATTCTCGGTGAGTGAAAGTGGTGATTTTGTTGTTGTCGTTCGAGACACAGGCATTGGGATGACTCCTCAACAGCGTGACCGCCTCTTTCAACCGTTTGTTCAAGGTGACCAATCGATGACCCGACGCTTTGGTGGCACCGGCCTTGGCCTGTCGATTTCTCGGAAGTTAGCCGAAGCGTTAGGCGGAAAGCTTGAGCTGGAATCATCAACCCCGAAAGTAGGCTCGACTTTCAAATTAGTCATTTGCTGTGTTAGCGACTCACAAACTCGACGTCACTTGCAGAGCACATTAAAACAAATTCAAGTGCCTGATCTTTCACTAAAAAATATTTTACTAGTTGAAGACTCGAAAGACAATCAAGCGCTCATTGTACGCATGCTCGCTGACACAAAATCAAATGTGAGCCTTGCACAAAACGGTCGAGAGGGTTTAGAAGCCGCAAAACAGAAGCCTTATGACCTGATACTCATGGACATTCAGATGCCTGAGATGGATGGCTACCAAGCAATACAGAAGATGAGAGAGGCAAGTATTGCTGTGCCCATCATCGCTCTTACAGCTCATGCTCTCACCGAAGAGCGCTTGAAGGCCGAAGCACTGGGCTTCAACGCCTATCTAACGAAACCAATCACCAAAGCTGCCCTCTTCAACGTCCTCGATCGCTTTTTAGTCTAAGTTGTGACACACTCCCCGTCATGAATAAACCATTAGAAGAAATGCGCGACGGCCAGTCGATTGAGCTTCTTAAAGAGCTTCATATCCTGACTCGCGACGGAAAAATTAATCAAGACAGCCGGCGCAAACTTAAACAAGTTTACCATCTCTATAATTTTATCGAACCACTCCTCAAAGACCTTCAGGCCTCAGGTGCAAAGCTTAACTTGGTCGATCATGGTGCGGGAAAATCTTATCTCGGCTTCATCATCTACGATTTGTTTTATAAGGAGCTGCCGACTGCCATAGGCCACGTCTTCGCAATTGAAACGCGCGATGAACTCATCAAAAAATCGCGCGACTTACAGCAAAGGCTTAATTTCAAAAACATGACCTTTGTGAATGCGTCGGTTGTGGAATCAATTAAATCACCTAAGATCCCCGAGCAAGTTGATATCGTTACAGCTCTGCACGCCTGCGACACCGCGACCGATGATGCCATCGACTTTGCCTTAGCGAAGCAAGCAAAACACATCGTGCTCGTTCCGTGTTGCCAAGCTGAAGTAGCAAAAGCACTTCGTGATGGAAAAAAACAGCAGCTCGCTAATCCACTCACCGAAATCTGGCGCCACCCGATTCACACCCGCGAATTCGGAAGCCACCTCACCAACGTACTTCGCGCCCTTCGCCTCGAGTCTTACGGATATCAAGTAACAGTGACTGAACTTATTGGCCTTGAGCATTCAATGAAAAATGAACTTATTGTGGCGACTAAAATCGAAGGCGCTCGCAAGCGCCCAGCCGAGCGTCTAACTTGGATTTTAGGTGAGATGGGTCTCGACAGCCTAAGCGACCGCTTCGCAACTCTTGCTTAGGCAGCCGCCGTTTGGATCATCACTTGCCAACCAACTCCATCAAATCAGCACGAGCTAGCTGATAATCTCGGCGGAGCTCAGCGAACCGTCTTCTGATTTCAAAGTACCTGCTTGATGCATTTAAGACATCAAGCGAGTTCTTTACTCCCCGCTTGTACTCATCAAGGGTGCGAGAAATATATCGCTCGCTTTTTTTGATGGTAGTTTCGGAATCGTGAACAAGATCGTGAGTTAGCTTTAGCTCAGCCCGCGCTCCTTCAAAACGAGTTTCTAGTTCGTTGCGCGTTTGTAGCGCTTCTCGTTGAAAGCCGCTGGACTCTAAAGCCAAAGCTGCCGCTTGGCTTCGTGAAGCCCCACCATCGAACAAACTCATCGTTAGCTGCACGCCGACCGCTGTGTCCCAGCGGTTTGCTTGATCCTCATACTCACGCTCGCGAAACGTATACAAGAAATGCGTGCCGAAGAGGTCAAGCCTTGGGAGCCATGCTCTCCTCGCCTGAGACTTCTTTAGCGATGCAATCGATGCTTGGGTTCGACTTGGAATAAGTTGCGGATGATCTTCTGTCTTTAAGACAGCTTTAAAAACTTCGTCGTCGTGCTCATGAGTAACCGTTAAGAGACTATCAAATTTAGTTTGGCTTGGGTAACCGAGCAGAGTGGCAAGTTCGCGCTGAATATTTTCGTTTGATAATTTTAAGCGCGAGATGTCTTGCTCAAGTTCAACTCGTGACATTTCAAATTCAATTCGATCTGACTCAGTTGCAATGCCGGCACGAATTCTTTTGTTCGCCGAAACTAAGTTTCGATCATTTTCTTTAATGGACTGTTCTAAGAGCGAAATGAGTTCTCGTTGGAATACGAGAGTCCAGTAAGCCTTGCGAACCTTCTTCAACTCCTCGCGATAGGTAGCCGAAGCTTGCGCTTGGGCTAACTTTAGTTCCTCTTTACGTATTTTGTTTTCAAGCAAGTCGTTGCCAGAGCGAAACAAATTAATTTTTGCTTCGATTCCGCCAAAAGGTTCTGTTCTCGATCCTTCTTGGCCAGTGGTGAACTGCTCGGCTCCAGCCTTAAGCTCTACCGTGGGTAAGTAAGAGCGCACCAAATGACCCGTTTGCTTTTCAGCAGCCTGCGCTACGAGTTCTGCACCCTTGGCGTGATTGTTCTTTTCGGCGACCAAACTAGGAAGCGAATCAAAATTCAAAGTCACACTTTGAGTATGGGCTTTCGAACCAATAATTAGGCTTAAAATAAATAATGCGAAACGAGTCATCAAACTACTCCAATAAAAATGTACTAATGAATGTTATCAACTCCAAAATCAGCAACGATCTTCTTGCCTTGATTTTCTAAATCAACATGTAAGTCATAGCGATGGACTTTACTGATTCCAGTTAGCGTGCCTTCGTAGGTGTCGC
>JAYSYM010000625.1:0-2830 GCA_043727635.1 Bdellovibrionales bacterium
GCTAGGGCTTCTTGCTTCTTAGTTTTGATTGCGGTCGTTAGATCAACGATCGATGAGTTACGTTCTTGGAACGAGGCCATCTCGCCGTCAACTTGACTCAACTTCGTTTGATACTCAGCTACGTTAGCTTCTCTTTTTTTAACGTTCGTCTGAAGTTGCTCCATCGCTTTCTGAAGTTCAGCCATCTGCTTTTTCTCTTCAGCTAACTTTGACTGCTCACCAGTGATGAAACTCTGAAGTTGCTTTCGTGAACTCTCGACGCCAGTTTTGCCTTTAAGTGCTTCGCCTTGTTGCTTAGCGATAGACTTCTCTTGAGCTTCAAGACTCTTGAGAGCCTTGTCTGTCTCGGCAAGGTTTTGCTCAACGATCGACAAATTGTCTTTGTACTGATCGAGGTTAACTTGGCTGTTTTCACGATTCTGTTTTAACTGCTCAAGCTTCTGGTTTACGTCGGTTTTAGCAGAACCAATTTCGCAAACAGCCATGCACAATGTAACGGTTGCTACTAATACGATTGTTTTTTTCATTGCGCACCTCCGAGGTTCGCTTGTTGTCTGTCAGGACAATTGTTTTTTAAAGTTGAACGATAGTGACCGATCTCATCTTCCCAGTATTCACCAGCAAATTGCCAGCTAAGTGATTTTGATTGCGGAAGAACCGAAGCCGGAACTCTTTTTGATTTCTCGCCGCCACCCGCTTGATAACGAATGTTTTCGCCTGAGCCAGCAAATGTTTCGTAACGAAGAAGTTCGTTATTATCCAAAATGCGAATCAAGTCGTTTTTCATTGTTACTAAACGTTTCTCAAGAACGGTTTCGATCTTGTTCTTCACAGAACCCATTCGGCGATCGGCTGCAGCTACCGTGTCTTTTTTGTAACTCGCAAGTGATCCGCGAACGATCGTGTAAAGATCGATTTGGAATCCGTAACGCTCAAGATCGTTGTTCGCGATGTTGATGTCAGCTTCGATGTCATCGATTGACGACATAAGCGCTGGGTTACCTTTTGCAGCACCTAGTTTAACTTTAAGCTGAGCAAGTTTAACTTTAGTGTTCGCAAGCATTGCTTTTGCGTCAGCTAAGTTTTGGCTCGCTTGTCCGTCGAGCTTTGAGTAATTCACCTTCTCATCAATCTGACGATTCAACGAAGTCTGAAGGTTGATATAGTCCTTGTGGCGGGCCATCTCGCGAACAACTTGCGAAGGTAGACCTTCGAAGTCTTGATCTTTATTAACCGCTAAGAACGACTTCACAGCTTGATAGTGAGGCTTTTGCTCTTTTTGGAAAGAAAGAATCTTTGTTAACCAAGGGCGATAATCTTTTTCAAGCATCGAGAGAGTACGGTATGCATCACCGAACTGACAAATGTTCAAGTAACCGATGGTACGGATCACGTAGCTATCAGGCTTGTACACGTTTCTGAAGAACGGAGACTGGATCGAATACATGTTGCCGATCGCACCTTCGAAGTCACCCGACTGAAGTTGTGACCAACCCATTTCAGTTAAGCTTGTTAGCCAAAGTGGCTTGTCTTTTGTAACTTTAATGAATGTTAACTGTGCTTCTTTGAATTTACCTTCTTGGAAGTACATGCGAGCTAAGTTCAGTGCAACTAAGGCTTGGAAGTCAGAAGTATTCTTCGTGCTAGAGAGTTGGCTTAACAACTTCTCTTGGCTAGCAAGTGCTTTCGACTTGTTACCTGAAGCGTATTCAGAAACACCAAGTAAGTATTGTGCCATCTGGTGCTTTGCATGGCCTTGCGGAACTTTGCCTGCATAAGTGATGGACTCCTGATAGCGCTCACCAAGTGCTGCTGAACCTGCAAGAACGAAGTAAACGTTTCCTGCTGTGCTTATATCTTTACCGAAATCCATGAGCTGATCATTTTTTGAAGCCTTCAACATCGTTTCGCCAAAGCTAGATGCTAACTCTTTTGGAACGTCAGGGCCCAACTCTTTAAATGCAAGTCGTGTGTAATGAAGATCTTGAGTCGCTACAACTTTTTGAGTTTGCTCAAAGAAGTCAGTGATGAGGCCAAGTTCTTTCGAACAGCGAGCTAGATAGTAATTGGCTTCGGCGATGTACTCAGCTTTTCTGCTTAGGTCGTGGAAAAGACCGATCGCACTTGGGCACTGGCCTTTTTTCTGAACCAAAAGCATACCGCTTAACATTTTATATTCATCAGGTGAGAGCGGAACTCCGGGCTTGAGAGCAATTGGAGTCTCGGGCTTTTGATTTAAAGCAATGCGATCAAACTCTTCGCGGCTAACTTTACCTTTTGGCTTAAAGACTGCTTGTTCCAAAAGTGCAACTGAAGCCGGAGCCGCAGCGCGAATTTTTGCAAGCGCAGCGATCTGAGCTTTTGACATCACCGTTGGTGTATCAAGAGGTTGAAAAGCTGATTTTGCGAGAGTCTTTTCAAACTTTGAATCAAGTTTAAACTTTTGTGAGAAAACCAAACTCTCAACGTCTAGTTTAAGGCGAGGAATTTCAGTCACACTCGCAAGATTAAACTGAGGAACACCTGAAGGGCTAAGTGGTGCACTTACAAATGGACCGTCGTAAGTTCGTTCCCAGAAAGGAACGCGAACACCCGTCTCGTAAGTTCCGCCAATACCTGTGGCAGTTCCTGTGTTCACTACTGCTTCCCCGTTACCGTCCATCGGACGAGCGTGAGCAGCTGTCGTATTTAACAGTACAAAGCTTCCGAATGTTGCGACCGAGGTGATGAGAAATTTTCTCACGTTAATACTCCCAATTAGAAAAAGAACGTAGCGCCAAAAGTTAAAATCTGATCGTGGATCGTCTCTACTTTGTCATAGGCCGGTGAT
>JAYSYM010000626.1:0-2827 GCA_043727635.1 Bdellovibrionales bacterium
TTACATAGGCAAATCGGGTGCTGATAACCTAGCACTTTTGAGAAAGGCTCAGGCCTTCGATTACTGGCTTCATTTGCGCGATTACCCTGGCAGTCATGCAATTATTCGTCGCACGCGAAATAGACAGGTGACCGACCAAGAACTTCAGTTAGTGGGCAAGTGGGTTGTCGAACAATCGCTCCACAAAACCCCAGAGCAACTAGCAGATCTGCGTTTTGATGTTTTGCTCGTCGAATGCCGTTACGTTCGACAAATTAAGGGCGATAAACTCGGTCGAGTGAACTACTCCAATGACCGCATCTTCGTTGTGCGGTTCTAAACTAGACCGACGTCTCGACATTGGTCGAGTTCGTTCACATAGCACCCGCACAGGTGTGTCTTGACAGCATCTAGAATCAGCATAGGATTTTGATGTTATCCGTATCATTTCCATAACTTGCAGAGGTCCACAAATGATTGAGGTTCGTCAACTTACGAAGTCTTATGGCGATCGTAAAGCCGTCGACAACATCAGCTTCACAATTAAAAAAGGTGAAGTCGTTGGTTTTCTTGGACCAAACGGCGCTGGCAAAACTACCACAATGAAAATCATTACGGGCTTCATGGCTGCAACTCATGGCTCAGTTTCTGTTGCGGGCTTCGATGTGTTTGAAGATCCGATTGAAGTGAAAAAACGAATCGGATATTTGCCGGAGACTCCGCCTGTTTATGGAGACATGCGGGTTGATGAGTTTTTGACTTTCGTGGCAAAACTTAAGGGCGTTGATTCTGGAAAGATCCGATCGCAAGTCGACATGTCGATTCAGAAAACTGATCTTGGTTCGGTTAGCAAACGTTTGATTCAGAATCTTTCTAAAGGTTATCGACAGAGAGTTGGAATCGCTCAGGCGCTTGTATCTAGTCCAGAAGTTCTGATTCTAGATGAACCAACTGTTGGACTTGACCCAAGACAAGTCGCTGAAATTCGGGACGTGATCAAGGAACTCGCAGGACATCACACTGTTGTGTTGTCGACTCACATCCTTCCAGAAGTACAGGCGACTTGTCAGAGAATCATTATTATCAACAACGGAATTATTGTTGCAGAAGATACTCTCGAGGGAATTTCGAAGCGTACGACGCAGGCATCGAAAGTAATTGTTCGAGTTACTACTTCCTCTGAACCGTTGCTCGCATCAATTCGCAATATTCCCGGAGTTTCACGAGTGAATAAAGACGGTAGTTTCATATTTGTTGAAACTCCAAACGCCGATGCGGTCTCTCAACAAATTGCCTCGGCTGTCATTAGTCATGGTGCAGGCCTTCTCGAAATCAGAACTGAGAGCGCCAACCTCGAGGAAGTATTCATCAAGCTAACTTCAAAAGAAGAGCAGCAAGGAAAGAGAGTTTAAGATGAAAGGTATCTGGACGATTGCGATGAAAGATGTTCGCAGCCTTTTCGTAAGCCCGCTTTTTTATTTGGTTGCTGGCGTTTGTACTTTGCTTTGGTCAATTTTCTTCTCGCTTAGCCTTCAAGAATTTGCTGAAAGTTCGCAAATGATGATGAATCAAATGGGTGGTGAAGGTGCCAGCATTAACTACGTAGTTTTCGCGCGCCATATTTCACTCGTGAACTTTGTTATGATTTTGGCGGTCGCAGCTTTCACTATGCGTTTGTTCGCTGAAGAGAAGCGTCAGCGCACATTCGATCTACTTCTAACAAGTCCAGTCACAGCCACTCAAATTACTGCGGGAAAATTTCTTGGTGGAGTCATCGTTTCATGGGCGCTCGTTTTACTCTCTGCAATTTATCCATTCGGAACAGCGTTGATAGTGAAGACTGAAATGCTCCCACTTGTTTCAGCCTATTTAGGTCTGATGCTTGTAGTGGCCTGCTATGTGGGAGTTGGAATCTTTGCCTCATCGCTCACCGAGAGTTCATTTCTTGCGGTGATCATGGCTTTACTTGGGAACATCATGCTCTGGTTTATGGGTTCATTTCTTGAAAGTGGCGAAGGTCCCTTCTGGCAAGCCGTGCATGCGCAGCTAGCTTTAGGAAATCACTTTGTTAATTTCTTAAAGGGCGGAGTTCAGCTCGCAAGCCTTGGGTATTTCATCACCGTTATTGGATTGCTTGTTTTTGTCACTCAACGCGTAGTTGAGAGCAATCGCTGGAGGTAAGTTATGAGTCGAATGGGAAAAGCCTGCTTATTACTAGCGTCACTTTTTTTAATCGCAACTGGTGTTGCTCGGTTAGTAATTGAGACTTTCCATCCAAGTTTGTTCTTGCCGTTAGCTTTGGGGTTGATCTTCTTAGTGGTAGCGATCGTGAAAGATTACCGTTTGTATTTAGAATTCTTCTCAATGCGAACCACTAAGAATGGCCTCGCGATGGGTTGGTTGATCATTTTAGGGTTAATTGTTTTCGGTTGCGTAAACTTTTTGGCAGTTCGCTACAATAAAACTTGGGACTGGAGTGCCGAAGGTTTCAACTCACTTTCAGCACAGTCTATCAAAGTCGTTAAGAATCTAAAAAGCGAAGCTTCAATAGTGATGCTCAGTCGCCCGAATCAAGGCGAGGCAGGGCAAGAGAACGAAGCAAAGAAAGATGTTCAAGATTTAGTTCGGCTTTATCAGAATCACACAGATAAATTGAAACTCGAAATCCACAATGTACTTACTCGCCCTGATCTCGCGCAAAAATATGAGTTCAAGTTTGGCGCTTTCGGATTGTTCGTCGAACACAACGGAAAACATTTACGGATTGATCAGGCCAATGAAGAGTCTTTAACGAAAACTCTTTTGAAACTCACTCGCGAGAAAAAGAAAGTCGTTTACCTTCTACAGG
>JAYSYM010000627.1:0-2816 GCA_043727635.1 Bdellovibrionales bacterium
CCTGAAAATCTGATTGGCCCAATCAATAGATTTGATTGCCTGCACTCTTGCATCATTAGGAAGGTGGGGCAAACCGAGGATTGCTCTCTGACGGGTTGCCATCGGCTCTGATACGAATCTCGCTACCTCGTAGTCGAAGTCTCGAATGACTTGTAGCAACTCTGCGCCCTTTGATAACTTGGCTTTTATCTGCTTTTCGAATTTAGAGTAATCCGCAGCCTGAGGAAGCTCAGATATTCTGAACGGTGATCCCGCTGATTCGAGTTGAACGGTCAGTGGACCACTCGCAGAAACTGCGGCGTGAACTAGCGCGGAGGCAAATAGGTTGAAGAATACAAAAGTTGCTATTGTTAATCTAACTTTTGTCTTTACCGCTGCGTGCATCTTACTTCTCTTCTTCTAAAATAATAATTTGAGACGCGCCACCAAGATTCTCGTCTTTGAACACTGGTGACTTAGCGATGACCTTAAACGGTGTACCGTTCGCAAACAGAATTTCCTGCTCATGTGAATGCATGCGAGCGAAATTGGAAACTGCTCGCCCAGTGTGCCCTTTGACGACCATCAAGACGTTGATTTTGGAGCTATCGACTGCGTCGATAGAATCAGACAACCTTGCGAATTTCTGAGCTGTCTCAACACTGATTGATGTTGAAATGAATGCAAGATCAGAGGCTCTTCCATTTAATGGAAAATATTTTTCAAGCCGCGCTTTATCTAAGCGAGTGCCGCGAAAACTGATGCCTTGGTACTTTGGCAGACGGCTCATCGACTGGCGCATCTCTGTGACCCACTTAATAGTATCTTCGGTGTCATCAGTGCCCGAGCGAAGATCAGTATTTACGATCACGTACGGGGGGACGTCGTCTTCGCCACCCTCTACATATCTAAATAGGGGTCCGACCCAGGGATTTTTATCAAGCATGTCCCAAAATTCATCGCCGTCTTTGCGAACTAGCATCGATAAAATGCGAGTAGAGATCTGATCCCAAGTCGAAGAAGTGACCTGATCAAAACTACGAATGAGTTCAATTGATTTTTTGCCATCAGAAATACTACGCAACAATTCCGCTTCGAAATCTTGATAAGCCTTGCCAGCCGTAAGCTGCTCAACAGCAATTGGTGCACCTGCAGTTTGAAGTTGGAAGCTGAGCTGACCGCGCATCGCAACGGCTGCGTGAACTACAGTCGAAAGAAGCAGGTTAACGACGATGAAAATCGCAACAGCTACAGTAACTTTTGTACGAACGGGTGCATTGGATTGAGTCTGCATTTGGATAGCTCCTTATTGCTATCCAGTTCAATTGCACACGGGCCAAAGTTCAGATTCAATTAATGCGATCTCAGATTTAAACGACGGGTGAATGCGAATAGGCGTGAACACGTGTAAAGAACGTCGCCAGTTAATTTAATGGATTAGCGCTTTTTAAAGTCAGCGAGAAGCTGCATCGCTTCTTCTGGCTTGATGACTGAGCCGATGCGAGTGACATCGTCAACATAAGGCACAGACTTCATCCCGACTAGTACCGAGTTGATTCCGGGAATAGAGATATAAGAACGCAAAACTTGTTGTGAGAGTGTCGGCGTTTCTTTAAGCGAAGGCGCGCTTTTCATAATCTGCTCTGACAAAAGAGAAGCCCGCTCGTTACCAAGTGATTCTAAGTTCTTCGTCATCAGAGACAAGAGCTCTAATGCAATCGTGCGGTATTCATTTCCCCATGGCGCTTGCGAAGGTTGCAGACGATCGAGTGCTGAATCGAGTGACGGGAGAATCTGATGAAACAAAACATCTCTCCACATCAAGATGTCTTCGATTGTCTGAAAGCCTTGTTTAAGAGCTTGGCCCCACATCAGTCCTTGCGGAAGCTTTCCGCCAGAAAATTTCTTTTCTAGCTCAATCACTCGTCCCATCACTGTATGTAACTGACCTTTCACTTCAACTTGGTCGTAGTGAGGGAATGAACTCAAGCGAGTGAGGCGGCCACGCATAATTGCATTTAACGGGCGATTTGCAAGTGTGCCCAATTTTTTATCGCGCGCGAATTCCAACACAGTTTGTTGATTCGTATTTTTCATAAGCGCAGCGGCTGATTCGATTAAGTTAAACGGGAACTGGATCACTGCAAAGTTTTTAACTTTACCGCCACCGGCTGCAGCAGCTGCATCATAAACGCGTGCAAGCGAAGTGAATTCAGATGACGAGTCGACATCGATAAAGGTGTTTGAAGACACTCCGTAAGATTTCACTCGTCCTTTTGCAACTTCTCTTTCTAAATGCTCAAAAGCTCGCTGAATTCGCGCGTAGTAACCATCTCGCTGAGTGGTTGTTTTTAAGAAGTACTCTGGGTTGTGAAGCAAGAATATATCTAAGCACTCAAGCTTTAGCCGAGAAAGTGACTGCGTAATTTGTTCTTCAATAAATTGGGGAGAAATGTTGTGCCAGCAGTCAGCTGAGAACTCAACCATCTCAGGATACGCTTGGCCTTGAGACTTTTTCTCCTTAGCCAGTTCCATATTCTTACCTTGAACGTATCCAGCTTTACTTACGACAACAACTTGCTCGCGTGTAATTTCGCCAGCCGTAAACATTTCAGATAAAACTTCGCCGATTAATTTTTCAGAACCACCATCGGTGTAGTTTGAAGATGTGTCGATAAGATTTATTCCGGATCTCAAAGCACTTTTTAAAGCTTCGCGATGATCGGGATCAAGTTCATGAACGCGGTACCCGCCAAAACCGAAACGAGAAACAGTTAAGCCTGTTGCGCCCAAAATAGTTGGCGCAAGACGTGAACGTTCCTTTGTAAAATAGCTTT
>JAYSYM010000628.1:0-2816 GCA_043727635.1 Bdellovibrionales bacterium
AGAAGTCGATAGGCAGCAAGTAGCGAACCTAAGACAAAGATGAAATAGAAAGCTAGTCCAACGACGCCAGTCTCTGCGAGAAGTTGAAAATAAACGCTCCCGTAATCGCGGTTAAACTTTTCAGTAGTTTGACTTCCCATGCCGTTGCCAAAGATCGGTGCTTCGGAAAATGCGCTGAGCTGGCGATTGAGCTCTTCTCTCTGTGTCGCTGCAACTTTTTCTTCTTTAGTTTGAAGCTGCGCAACGAAACCTTGTGGCGAACTATAAGCGATGAAGATTACGACAAATAAAAATGCTCCTACGGCTGCAAACATCGGTATCTGTCGTCGAAATTGAAGAATGGCGAGTGTTACCACTCCGGCTACCGCGGCAACCCACATTCCAGGCTGATAGGTCCACATCAGTGCCAAAGAAAAAAGGCAAATAAGTGGTAAAAGGCTCCACCGAAGTGCGAGGGGGGCACGTTTTTCGGCAAATAAGTACGCAGCTGCCGGGAACGGAATCGTCATAGCAAGGAGTGTCGGTAGCACACGAGGAGAAGTGAAAAATCCGATGGCTTCAAAGTATGCGTGTTCTTTGATTGGTGCGAAGTCGAGATTTCCTCCGTGAACGTAATCAACCCCGCTGAAGTGTTGGAAGATTCCGGTTGCAGAAAGTACAGCAGCGCCACCGACTAGGAAGAAGTAAAGTCGGTTCACTCCCGGAAATAAATCTAAACCAAAAACAAAAAGGTACGCCAGTACGACCCATCGTAAACCTGAAAGTCCGACTAAAGTATCTGGCCATGGCACTAACGTGATTGTTCCGATTAAGGCAGTAGCAACGAAACCAAGAAGTGCGACGTCAGATCCGAAAAAGAACAGGCTGTACTCTTTAGTTTTACTAAACCGATCGGCAATGATGTAAATCAAAGTAAAAATCGCAAATGCCCAGCTTGATATCTCAAGCACGGCTCGACTCGTGAAGATCGAAAACACAAACAATGGCAGAAGCCACATGGCCGGAGTTCCAACAGCGTGTTTTAGATAGTAGAAGAATCGATCGCGTCGTCCCGCAACCTGAATGTTACGGTTCCATCGGCCGGTGACACGTTCGTGAGCTTTAGCGCTTGGTGTGGCTAACGGAGACTGCGAGGGCATTCTTAACTCTTTCGGTAATATCCGGTACTTCTCAAAATAGCATAATAGGCGTCGATAGTTTCACGAACCATTTTTTCAGGATCAAAAAGACCTGTGACTTTTTGACGAGCGTTCTCGCCGATCTCGACAATTGGCAATCGCTCATTGAAAAGATCGTGTAGCAAAATAGCTAATTCGTTGACGTCGGCTGGACGAATCAAAAAGCCGTCTTTTCCGTGCTCAACTATCGTCGCGATCGGGCTAACTTCAGAGCCGATAATCACTTTCTTTTGCGCCATTGCCTCAAGAAGACTTGGCTCAAAGCCCGTTGTGCGACTTGAAAGATTAACGAATGCATCCGACAACGAAATGTAATCTGGAACTTCTGTGTTAGTCAGCGCTCCAGCAAAAATAACTTTAGTTCCGAGGGCGAGATCTAAGACTTCGCGTTCGATCTCTTTGAAGCGCGGACCGTTTCCGATAATGATCATCCGTGCGTTGGGCTTTTTGATAATGGCATCAGTGAAAGCGGAGAGGAGACTCTTAATTTCACCGACATCTGTCATATCAGAGATTGTCATGACCACTTTTGCAGTTTCAGGTACGCCAAGTTGCTTTCTTAATTCATTCGATTTCTCTCGCGGAGCTAAATCGCCAATTTCTATTCCGTAAGGCACGGAATAGATTCTTGCGTCTGGAAACAAGTAGTAGCGCTCTAATGCAATTCGCTGCTGGGGACTTGATACAAAAACTCCGTGAGCAGTTTTCAAAAGCTGCCGATCGCCTTTGAAGAAGGTTCTAAGAAATTTGTAAGCAACTGCTATTGAAGTCGCGAGCAAACTGCTGAGAGTTTCTTGGGCCATGCCCATGATTGCAAATAGCTGCGACATTTGAGTTGCTTCAACGTCATAAGCAATCGCGACTTTATAACTATCGCTGAAGGGACTAATTTTGCGAGCTGAGGTGTCGACGCTATGTAAGAGATGAAATGGTTTTTGTGTGTGAAGCTCTACGAACTTCGCTTTCACTCGATCTGCAAAAACTTCTGCGCGCCGACCTTGTTTACCTTGATTGAGGTAATGAACCTTGACGCCATGTTGTTCAATTTCGGATTGGCCTGTTGTAGTTTCTGAAGAAAGAACTGTAACCGAATGACCTTTGAGCGCAAGCCCTCGCGCGATCACCCACAAAAAACCGTGTTCACTAGCGCGTCCCCAGACAGGAAACTTGCGAGTCACAAGGCAAACGTTAAGTTTTTCTGGGAGTGCAGCTCTTGCCATAGACAGATCGTACCCACGAGAAATGAAGGTGGCTAGCACTACCTTCTGTTAAGTAGCTCTAAGTACAACCGGGTTATGTGGTTAGCGGGCTGATCGGTGACTTGACGATCGGCGAGTTCGACGGCTTGATTGCGAGCCTTAGTTCGCAGTTCTTCATCATTGAGAAACGATAAACAAGCGCTAGCAATTTCCGAGACGCTATTGCCATTCAAAGTTGCGCCCATTTCGGACCAATCAAGCTCATCGGCAGTCACTTGGCTCGAGGCCAATACTAACGGGCTGCCGAAACTGAGTGCTCGGCGAGAATGTTTCCAAAATTTAAGTTTGTTCGGATTAAGCGTAGCTAAAAGTACAACGGGGGCGTTTCGAAACAGAAAAGACTCTGTGCTTTCTGATAGAGCTCCAGTCAAAAGTGTGC
>JAYSYM010000629.1:0-2782 GCA_043727635.1 Bdellovibrionales bacterium
GACTTCGGTTCCACTCTTTATCCCGATGGCTCAAAAAAACGACATTTCAAACCTTGGCCCGACACAGTTTCGGAACGTTATTTTGGATTCGCTATCACAGACGCAAGCGGATGGCGCTTTGAATTGCTCCACGTGAAAAGAGATTCGCTTCCTCAATCGATCGTCGATTGCCTCGATCGCGGAAACTGCACGGTAACTAAGGGAGAGAAACTCGGCAAAGCGGTTCAATGGTTTGCGCCCAGCAATCCGGTTCACTACGACCACATTCACGTAAGCGTGTACGCCCCAGACGGAAGAGATTTAAATCCTGAGTACTTCTTCAAATTGTTTCCCGATCGAGTGGCTCCCAAGATAAAAGTGCTTTCGCAGTTCGCCAACGGCAAAACTTCGTGGTTTGAAAATGGCGACGATGTCCCAGAAAATGTTAAAGCGTTTATTATCGTAGGAGCCGACCAGACTGATCGAAACGTTTTTGTTCAGGAACCTTCGTTGACTAGAGCAAGGTTTCAATCTGGGCAATCGGTCGAATGGGATTTCACCTATTCGTTTTTTGATCCCGTCCAAAAGTTTAAAGATATTCGCAATGTGTATCCAATCCGCATCCAGCTTCCGAATGGCGCTACATTTAAGCAACCGGCGGACTACTATCCTACCGCTAAAGTTCAGTTTGCCATTCGACTTGCGATTCCGAACGGAGCTTCCGGGCCATTTGAAATTGAAGCAGCAGACCTGGCTGGGAACAGTACAAAACTCTCCGGATTTCTCCGACCCAATCCTTAAAACGCATTAAACGGTCTCGGAAGCCAAAATATTGAGCCAAGACGGTAGGTTATCGCCCGGACTCCCTAAAATATGCTGGACACAG
Organism: Bdellovibrionales bacterium; assembly: GCA_043727635.1. Taxonomy (GTDB): domain Bacteria; phylum Bdellovibrionota; class Bdellovibrionia; order Bdellovibrionales; family JAMPXM01; genus JAYSYM01. Next base: position 866 of record JAYSYM010000629.1, read on the forward strand.
CCGCGCGCAGTCAGGTACATCCTTATGCTTCTACTGATAGAAAAGCTTTGCTTCTCTGGTTAATTTTTAAGGGAGATTTCGAGTGGTCGTAATTCGACTTAATCGCGTTGGTTCTAAAAAGCGTCCTAAATATCGTATCACTGTTGCGGATTCGCGCAGATGGTTGGGCGGCAAGTTTATCGAAGTTATCGGTAACTATAATCCGTTCCCGATGGGCACTGAAAAATCGATCACGATCGATCTTGATAAAGCCAACGAGTGGATCAAAAAAGGTGCGCAGCCTACATTGCGCGTGAAAAGCTTAATGAAGAAAGCTCAAAACGCTTAATCCGTAAGGTGGAGTAATGAGTTTCAGTACAACGAGCTTGAAAGACCTAGTTGAGTTCATGGCAAAGTCGCTCGTCGACTATCCTGATCAGGTCGAAGTAAACGAAATCATCGGTGAGCAAACAACAGTGATCGAACTGAAAGTTGCAAAAGAAGATCTCGGTAAAGTTATCGGTAAACAAGGCCGCACAGCACGTTCAATGCGTACGATTTTGAATGCTGCGAGCACGAAGCTTCAAAAGCGAAGTGTTTTAGAAATCGTAGAATAGAATTAGATCGTAAGATCAAAGTTAAGAGGCGCCCGCAAGGCGCCTTTTTCATTTGTGGAGTATCGAGCAGTGAGCGAAAAAAAAGTCGTCGGTAGGGTTAAAGACGGGCACGGAATAAAGGGCGAGATCTATATCACTCTCTTTTCTCGAGAAGCTGCGTGGCTTAACAAACTTAAAACGGTTTCATTAAAGCAAACCGAGACTGCAACAGAAGCAAAAGTATACACAGTAAAGTCGGCTCGCATACACAAGGGCGGACTCATCGTGAAAACCCACGAACTTTCCGACCGCAACGCTGCTGAAGCACTCAAAGGTTACCTGCTTGAGATCCCAAAAGAGTTTCTTGTGAGTGAAAAGGGAGAAGCTATTTATCTTTCAGAAATCGATGGATTTGAAGTTCGTGAGAACGGAGCGAAGATCGGAAAGATCATCGGCTTTTCGAACAACGGTGCACATGACCTGTTGCTTGTGAAAACTAAAGACGGCGAGTTTGATATTCCCTTCGTTGAAGCGTTTGTCATTACGCTTGATCACGAGAGTAAGTATATCGACATGAAATTGCCTGAAGGCCTATTTGATACCGAGAATGCGCAAGAGCAAGACCGCTCCGGAGAAGAAGAGTAATGCATTTTCAGTTTATTTCTCTCTTCCCAGAAATGATTGCAGAATCACTTGGTGCAGGAGTTGTGAGCCAAGCGATTCACGCGGGCAAAATCACTTACGGCATTACCAACCCACGGCAATTCGCGAGCGGAGTGCATAAGTCTGTCGACGATCGACCTTATGGTGGCGGAGACGGCATGGTAATGCTTGCCGATATTCTTGATGAGTCAACAAAGGCTGCCGAGAAGTCGATGGGCGAAAAACTCCTGCCAGTAAAAAAGATTTATCTCTCTGCTCGCGGCCGACAATTCAACGATGCTTACGCTCGTGAACTTGTGAAACATAATTATTTAATTTTACTTTGCGGTCGATACGGTGGCGTCGATGAACGCATCCTTGCTCATCATGATTACGAAGAACTGTGCATTGGGGATTACGTACTGAGTGGGGGAGAATTAGCCGCACTAGTTGTGGCCGATGCGGTATCGCGAATGATCCCGGGAGTGCTCGGTAACGCGCAATCCACCGAAGAAGAAAGTTTTGCTGAAGGACTTCTCGAACAACCTCAGTTCACAAGGCCGGCTGAGTGGAATGGTTTGCAAGTTCCCGCGACACTAATGGGTGGCAATCACGCGGAGATTGAGAAATGGAAGCAATCGCTTGCGATCTTAATCACCGCACAAAACCGATTTGATCTTCTGTTGCGAACAGCGGCCGA
>JAYSYM010000630.1:0-2768 GCA_043727635.1 Bdellovibrionales bacterium
GCTGTAGATGACCAGTGTCTTTCCTGAATCGAGTGCGCGCTGAACTGTTTCAGTTTCAACAGTTAGATCGTCGTCGCTAAATACAAAATCATAACTCTCGATTTTCAAATCAACGGGAAGGGCTGGCCACTTCGGTTCTTTGAGAACAATGATGTTCTCGTTAGTCGCCGAAATTTTTTCTAAAAAGCCAATCACCATATCTTGATAAGTTTCTGGTTGCGGAGGAATTCCAATGACGATTAGTTTTTGATCGCGAATTTTATTAGATAGAGCTTCAAAAGCCGCAGCGCCAACTTCTCTCTGGTTTGAAAACTGGGTTGGAGCGATGAGCTCAATCGGCGACTGACTCCCATAAGAAAGCAGCCAAATTAGCGCAGCGCCGGCGGCTAGAGAGCCAAAAAAGATCGCTAAAACGTACTTAGTTTTCATAAGGGGCCCAATGTAAGCGCAGACTAACCGTTATGCCAATCTTATTGCGCAGCTGAGAGAGTTGGGTTACTTATTTTGCGACAAGAAAGGACTTGATCCATGGGACAGGTACCTGACGTTAATTACCTCCTTTTAGGGGGCGGCCGATTAGCTCGGCACTTACATTTCTACTTGCGCAGCCTGGATCTGAATCTTCAGACCTGGACACGACGCGAACCGGTTGCAGAATTCAAACTGAAACTCGGATCGGCCTCGCACGTCCTTCTTGCCATTCCAGATCGCGAAATCGAAGTCTTCGTCCAGACGCATTTAAAATCGTTTGATAAAACTATTGTTCATTTCTCTGGATCGCTCGTTACGCCTCTCGCACAGAGTGCTCATCCGTTGATGACGTTCGCAGAGAATTTATATTCACTCGAAAAGTATCGCGAAATTCCATTCGTAATTGAAGACTCAAGCGAGTTTGCAAACTTACTTCCTGGAGTTCCAAACAAGAGTTTCAAAATCGCCGCCGAGAAAAAAGCTCTCTACCATGCTTATTGCGTGATGAGCGGCAACTTCACGACTCTGCTTTGGGAGAAATTTTTCTCGGATCTCAAAACCGAGTTGGGAATTCCGGCGGAAGCTGCGCAGGCTTATTTAAAACAAATCGCAGAAAATTTGCTTGAGGTCGCGGAGGGAAAATCTGCTTCAGTCGTGACCGGTCCGCTCGTGCGAGGAGATTTAGAAACAGTAAATAAAAATTTAAATGCGCTAGATAAGAATTTCGATTCTTATGCGGGTATTTATCGCGCGTTTTTAACTGCTGAGTCGCACAGGTTTGGTCGAAATGCTTCACTTTCAGTGAAGCCGGCGAGGGAAGACAAGAAATGAAGAGTGTACTCGATTTTCAAAAAGCAAAAGCTGCTGGTCAAAAAATTTCAATGATCACTTGCTATGATCATTGGACTGCAAAAATTGTTAACGAGTCGAAAGTTGACTGCATCTTGGTTGGCGACAGCGTTGCAATGGTTGCGCACGGACACGCCACCACTCTCCCGGCAACAGTCGACCTAATTTCTTCGCACGTAGAAGCAGTTCGCAAAGGTGCGCCGAATAAATTTATCGTGGCCGATATGCCGTTCTTAGCTCACCGCGGTTCAATTGATTCGACAATGGCGGCAGTAGCGCAACTTATGAGAGCTGGCGCTCAGGCAGTTAAGATCGAGGGCGTTGACGGAAGTGATCAAACTATCCATCACATTGTTGAGTCCGGTGTACCTGTGATGGGCCACCTAGGCCTCACGCCTCAGTCAATCCACCAGTTTGGTGGTTTTAAAGTTCAAGCTATCCAGGACGAAGCGGCTAAAAGGCTTGTTGAGCAAGCAAAGCGAATCGAACGCGCTGGTTGTTTTGCTCTGGTACTTGAGTGCGTTCCTTCAGAAGTAGCTCGTAAGGTGACTGCTGAGATTTCAATTCCAACAATCGGGATCGGCGCAGGGAGTGATACCTCTGGCCAAGTTTTAGTTATGCAAGATCTTCTTGGAATGAATCCTGAATTTTCGCCAAAATTTGTTCGCCGTTTTTTAAATGGTCATGAGCTTTTCAAGGCTGCATTCGATCAGTTTGACCAAGCCGTTAAAGAAGTTCAGTTTCCGAACGAGAAGGAAAGTTACTAATGCAAATTCAACGATTGCAGATTCATCGCTCGATGACAGAATGGCAAAATTGCCGATCTATGTTTTCGCCGTCCGCGAAGATCGGCTTTGTACCGACAATGGGCGCTTTACATAAAGGTCATCGCGCCCTACTTGAGCGAGCGCGCAGCGAAAACGAAATTGTTGTTCTCAGTATCTACGTAAACCCTACTCAGTTTAGTGACCCACAAGACTTACAGAATTATCCACAGACGCTCGAAGCTGATCTTGCGATGGCCGAAGCTGTTGGAGTCGATCACGTAATCTTGCCAAAATACGAAGATCTCTATGCCGACAATTATCATTATCAGGTGACCGAGTCAGAATTAAGCCGAACACTTTGTGGCGCTCACCGGCCCGGTCATTTCACCGGAGTACTGACCGTGGTGATGAAGCTCTTAAATCTCACTCGTCCAACAAAAGCTTATTTCGGTGAAAAAGATTATCAGCAACTTCAACTTATCAAAGACATGGTAGCCGCGTTTTTTATGCAAACAGAGATCGTGGCTTGCCCGACAGTTCGCGAAAGCGACGGTGTAGCAATGAGTTCACGAAACACTAAGCTAGATTCAATCGGCCGAGAGAAGGCAAAAGTCTTTGCGTCGATTCTCAAAAATGCATCGGACCTCGAAGGCGCTAAGGTAACATTGTTGGAAAATGGTA
>JAYSYM010000631.1:0-2764 GCA_043727635.1 Bdellovibrionales bacterium
TACAAGGGCTCAATAAAGCTGAAACTGCAGCGAAGCACGGCGACGATCAAGTTTTCATCTGGAGACGAAGTTACGATCTTCCTCCTCCTCCAATTGACGAAAATGATTCTCGTCATCCTAGACAAGATCCACGTTATGCCGGAATCCCTGCGCATTTGCTTCCTTCAACTGAGTCACTCAAAGACACAGTTGCTCGAGTCATTCCTTTTTGGGAGAAGTCGATTGCTCCGCAAGTGCGAGCTGGCAAAAGTGTATTAATTGCCGCACACGGAAATTCGTTGAGAGCTTTGATTAAATATTTAGAAGGTATTTCAGACGAAGAGATCGCCGATTTGAATTTGCCGACAGCCGTACCGATTGTTTACGAACTGACTGATGATCTGAAGCCTATTCGGCGTTATTACCTTGGTGATGCCGAGACAATCGCAAAGGCCACCCATGCGGTGGCCAACCAAGCAAAGAACAAATAATTATTTGTTCTTTTTCCCGTTGCCGTTCCCTTTGCCGCCTTCGCACTTGCGAAGCGCAATTCCCACTTTAAGACCGCTATCGCTACCAAGGTCAGTTGTATCGATCGTGATCAAGCCGTCACTCTGGAGAACATCTCGCGCAGTGAGTGAAATCCCAACATCGAGTTTGATGATGTCGTGCGATTTCGCATGACAATGTTTTACATGCGCTTGTTGAGCAACTCGCGAAATCAAGAAGTCGCCAGATGAAGAAACCCTCTCTTGAACTAAATTTGCTTTCCCAGCTCCTTCGGCGCCCCCGCGAGTTGCTAACATCGCAGTCGCATTCTGAGGAATTTCAGCGAAGCCTCTGAAATCGAAACTCGTAGTGTCGAGAACGTAGCCTGGCGTGATATTGCGGACTTGAATTCGCAGATTACATTTCACTGCTCCACCACGTGACCCAGCAGCGGCTTCAACAGCGAACTTATCGAACAGCACAGAGATCGTTTTTTTATCGGGACTCAGCGCAACCGCAGCGCTACCAGCCGGGCAGCCTGAACCATCAATCGATGCGTTGCCAAGCTGAAAATCTTGCGCGTGAGTCAGCTGTGTATATGCAAGTACTGCGAAGAATGCGAAAGCAGCTTTACCTAAAATACTGAACATTTGGGCCTCCCGCCAGGTTGCCAATTAAATTTGCCAGCTAAGTGGAGCCAAGGTGCACCCACTTAACGGGCATGAGGCTTACTACTTCAAGATTGAGGCCAACAAAATGAGAGATAGAATGTGACAATATCTCAACTTGTTTTGGTGAAATTGAGCGTAACGGCTCCTGCGCAAGTCAAAGCGCCACCAGCAATGCGCCATACATCGAGTGGTGTACCTTCAACAAAGTAGTCCCACAAAAGACTCGCAATTACTTGGGCCGCAATGACTGCGACGAAAATTTTTGCCGCCCCAACTTTATAAACTGCCCATGGCATCATGGTCACAGTAAAAATTCCGCAAAGTCCGGGAACGATGTACCACCACGACCAATTCTTTGGCTCAAATTTCATTTTTAAAAGTTCAGAGAAATCGGTTTTCCAGAACAGCGGGATGGCACTCAAAACTGCAAGGCCAACAACTAAAACTACGAAGTTGCTAAGGTGAATAGCTAAGCCGAGGCCATCTTTTTCAGCGATGACTGTACTTAATCCGCTCTGAACCACCATCGCCATACCAACAAAGACCGATAAAATTAGCACTAAAATCATAGTGCGCGAACGCTAGCACTGGCTTTCGGACGCCGTCTACGCTATTTGAAAGTATGAGCGAAACGAAACTTATTTCTCGTCCTCGTCGCAATCGAAAGAACGCGGCAATCCGCAGCTTAGTTCAGGAGACAACACTCCTAACTTCAAATCTGGTTCTCCCTTTGTTTGTGATGGAAGGGAAAAATCAAAAAGTCGCAATCAAAGCGATGCCTGGAGTTGAGAGACTCACTCGTGACAACATCGTTAAAATTGCAAAGGAAGCTTATCGCTTCGGAATTCCTGCGATCGCATTGTTTCCTGTTATCGAAAATAAAAAGAAAGACAAACGCGCGAGCGAATCACGAAACCGCAAGGGTCTTTTGCAGAACACAATTCGAGATATTAAGAACGCAGTGCCAGAACTCGCTGTGATCTCTGACGTGGCGATGGATCCGTATTCTTTAGACGGGCATGATGGCTTAGTGGAGAAAGGGCAGATCGTTAACGATGCTACTCTGCCAATCTTAGCTGAGATGGCGATTGCGCAAGCTGAAGCGGGTGCCGACGTTGTTGCTCCTTCAGATATGATGGATGGGCGCGTAGGTTATATTCGCGCAGCACTTGATGAAGAGGGACATGAGTCTGTTTCGATTCTCTCTTACGCAGCCAAGTATGCTTCAAGCTTTTACGGACCGTTTCGAGAGGCCTTAGATTCAGCTCCTCGCTCAGGTGATAAAAAAACTTATCAGATGAATCCGGCAAATAAACGCGAAGCACTTCGCGAAGTGGCCCTAGATATCGAGGAGGGTGCCGACATTGTGATGGTAAAACCGGCGGGTGCTTACCTCGATATCATTCAACTGGTGCGCGCGAGCTTTGACATTCCAGTTGCCGCTTATCAGGTAAGTGGCGAGTACTCGATGATCAAAGCTGCGGCTGAAAAAGGTTGGATCGATGGCGAACGCGCGATGTCAGAATCACTTCTCTCAATCAAAAGAGCAGGCGCTGATATGATTTTTACTTACTTCGCTCTTGAGATGGCCCAAAAAATTAACCAGCACTTTGGGACTCTTCGTC
>JAYSYM010000632.1:0-2761 GCA_043727635.1 Bdellovibrionales bacterium
GCGAGAGTGATGGCTTGGATCTTCACAGGTAATTACGTAGGGTTAATTGTCATGCACTCAGCGGTTGGCGCACTCACTGACACTCTTGGTTTGAAGCAAGCCTTAGTGCTTGGCCCAATATTTTTAGTGGTGGGAGTCGCGCTTCTACTGCGAAAACCCGCGCTTCCAGGTGTCGAGATTTCGCATTTCAATGACCGATTGACTGAGTGACCGAATTACTGGTTTAACTACCTCGTGTTAAGCAAAGACGAAATTAAAAAAATGGAAGTCGCCTGCAAGCTTGCGGCGAAAGCTCTTCACGATACCGGAAAGCACGTTCGCGCCGGCATGACGACTGACGAGCTCGATCAAATCGCGTTTGATTGGTGCAGAACTAACGACGCCATTCCAGCCTCCCTCAATTACCACGGTTATCCAAAATCGATCTGCACTTCGATCAATCATGTGATTTGTCACGGATTGCCGGATAACACCGTTTTAAAAGAAGGCGACATCATCAATATCGATATCGCTATTAAGAAGGACAGCTTTATTGGAGACAACTCCGCAATGTTTTATGTCGGAAAAGTTTCTGACCGTGCGAAGAAGATTTCCGAAGCTGCAAAAGAAGCGATGATGAAGGGGATTGAAGCCGCCACCCCAAACGGAACGACCGGCGATATTGGCTTTGCTACGAGTAAGTATGTAACTCGTCAGGGCTACCATGTTGTGCGCGAAATCGGTGGCCACGGTGTTAATTCGATTTACCACGATGAGCCTTTTATTCCGTCTTTTGGAAAAAAGGGCCGAGGCGAGATCCTTCGCCCATGGACTACGTTCACTGTCGAGCCCATGATTAATGAGACAGCGGCCGATATGATTGAGTACTCGATCCCTAATTCGTCGATTAAATGGTACGAGACGGCTGATAAGTGCCTATCTGCCCAGTGGGAGAACACAGTTCTCCTCACGGATAAGGGTTACGAAATCCTTACGGTTTATTAAAAGGTAATTGGGACCTTTTCATCGCTCGCAAGCCTTGACCAAAAGGGCGTTAGCCCCTAATTTATAAAACTTCTGAAAATATAGAACCTAGGATGGAAATGATGTCTACAGCGACGATCGAAAGGACCTCTTCAATGAGTTCAATGGCTCAAACTTCTCAAGGCGTTGACTACCGCGTTTGTGTCGAAGCAATGCAAGATGCAAAAAAATTCCAGGAGCTTGCTCGCTGGGGTCGTGAGGAAATCAAGCTTGCTGAAACTGAAATGCCGGGGTTGATGGCTCTTCGCGAAGAGTACAAAGGCAAAGCTCCACTAAAAGGCGCGCGCATTACTGGCTGCCTTCACATGACAATTCAAACTGCAGTGTTAATCGAGACGCTTACTGACCTTGGCGCAAAAGTTCGCTGGTCATCTTGCAACATCTTCTCGACTCAAGATCATGCAGCAGTTGCGATTGCAGCTACTGGTGTTCCAGTTTTCGCTTGGAAGGGTGAGACAGAAGAAGAATACAACTGGTGCGTTGAGCAGACGATCACAGGTTGGGGACCAGAAGGTTACAACTTGATTCTTGATGACGGCGGCGACTTAACTTGGATGATGCACGAAGATCGCTTCGTCAGCATGCTCAAAGGAGTCATCGGAGTTTCTGAAGAAACAACTACTGGAGTTCACCACGCTGAACAGAAACACAAACAGAACAAACTAAAACTTCCTATCATCAACGTTAACGATTCAGTTACTAAATCGAAATTCGATAACTTGTACGGTTGCCGTGAATCACTTGCTGACGGAATCAAACGCGCAACTGACGTGATGATCGCAGGCAAAGTTTGCGTAATTGCTGGATACGGCGATGTGGGTAAGGGTTGTGCGCACTCAATGCGTTCATACGGCGCACGCGTTATCGTGACTGAAATCGATCCAATCTGCGCGCTTCAAGCGGCGATGGAAGGTTTCGAAGTTGTTCCAATGGATAAAGCTGCAGCTGAAGGCGACATCTTCGTTACTGCGACTGGTTGCTGCGACATCATCACTGAGAAACATTTCTCTGCGATGAAACACCGTGCGATCGTTTGTAACATCGGTCACTTCGATATCGAAATCGATATGGCATGGATCAACAAGAACTCAAAAGTTCGTGAAGTGAAGCCACAAGTTGATATTCACACTTTATCGAACGGTCACGAGATCATCGTGCTGGCAAAAGGTCGCTTAGTGAACCTTGGTTGTGCTACTGGCCACCCATCGTTCGTCATGAGCACGTCGTTCACGAATCAAGTCCTTGCGCAAATCGAACTCTGGGCGAACAAAGACAATAACAAATACAAAGAAGTTGCTGTTTACCGTTTACCTAAAGAGCTTGATGAGCGAGTGGCTCATCTTCACCTTAAAAAACTCGGTGTTGAGCTGACGCAGTTATCTGAAAAGCAGTGCACATACCTTGGCTTCAGCAAGAATGGCCCGTTCAAACCAGAACACTATCGTTACTAAAATTAGATAGGCTTGGGCGCAGGATTCATGCGCCCAAGATAATACTTTAACTCGCTAATGCTCTCGCGAATGTCATCGAGAGCACGATGCGAGTTTTCTTTTTCGTGCTTAATTTTATATTTCTCATTGAAGACAATCTTCCAAGACGAAACATCAAGCATTCGGTAGTGGAGTGCTTCATTCAAACTCTTCATATACTTATTAATAAACAAACGATCTTGGCTAATTGAATTGCCGGCGATGATCGGACGTTCTCTGTTACTGCTGCCAAAGTGTTTTGAAATCAT
>JAYSYM010000633.1:0-8454 GCA_043727635.1 Bdellovibrionales bacterium
GGTTTAGGAGATGCGGGTGACCGGCTCTACCAAACAAAGTAGACCCCGGATAATCGGCGTAGCCGGTGGTAGCGGTTCGGGAAAAACTTATTTCGCAAAAGCGTTGATCGACGAACTTGGCTCTGAAGTTTGCGAAGTCGTTTATCAAGACAATTTCTATATCGATCAAAGCCATCGCTTCGACCACGACGGGGGCTCAGTCAACTTCGATCACCCTGACAGCATCGACTTTGATTGCCTAGCTCGCTGTCTAACTTCGCTCAAAGATGGCCAGACAACGCAAATCCCCACTTACGACTTCGCTACTCACAAACGTCGCGCTGAAACGTTAGAAATCAAAGCTAAGCCAATCATTCTCGTCGACGGAATTTTGATATTTCACTCGGATCCGGTTCGTGCAGTTTGCGACGAACTGATCTTCTTCAGCACACCTGAGGATCTTCGCTTCCAGCGCCGCCTAGAGCGCGACGTTAAAGAGCGTGGCCGCACCCCAGAGGGCGTTCGCGCGCAGTTCGAGAATCAGGTAAAGCCGATGCACGACCTTTACGTTGAGCCCTCTAAGGCGCACGCACACACGATCGTCGATGATATCAATGGGTTTGCAGGCGCGATTAAACGCTATGCTGAGAAACTTAAAAATCTTTTGTAATTGAATCTCACCATTTTCCAGATTGGAAAATGGTAGAGGCTACAGGACTCGAACCTGTGACCCATACCTTGTAAGGGTATTGCTCTACCAACTGAGCTAAGCCTCTCCGAGAAGGATGGTTTTAAGAAAAAACCATCCGGTTGTCGAGTATTATTTAATCTTAGTACTAGTTCTGCTGTTCCCAATACTCTTTCTGAGATTGGAATGGAGCCTCAGATACGCGGTTCAACTTATAGTTGTGCTCTTTAGTAGCAATCGGAGTTGGAGCATCTGGATCACCCAAAGTCTTAATAGTTAAGACAGTGAACTTCTTGCGGCTGTAACGCTTTTCACGAATGTGACGTACGTAGAGCATATAAGGTTCTGCACCTTCTCCCGCCATCATCACGCTAACAGTATTCTTATCACCTGGTACGGCAACACCTGCACCTTGAGCGATCACTTCGCCGGTCTTTTCGGCGACCTGAAGTACTTCGAGCACCTTGTGTCCATCGACAGTGGTTTTTACTTCGAAGCTGTAGATTGAACCGAGGCCTGGATTGTTAATATCCCAAACACCGCTGATGTTTTCCCATGGGAAAGGCATCATGACACCTTTAAGTGGTGACGGACGATCTGGATCTGCATTTACAATTCCGCTGAACGCTAAAGTCATAGCGAACAAGCCCAACAATAAACGTTTCACAAAAACCCCCTCAGGTTTAGCGCTCTAAAAGCACTTTCGCATTCTTATTTAAGTAGTAACCGTTCTTCGCGCGGAAGATGTACTTCGGCTTTTCATAATCCGGCTCAATCAACTTTCGAAGACGCTTTATCGTCACGTAAATCTTATTGTCGTGAGTTGATGGATCGTAATCTTGTTTCCATACAGTCTTCACGAGTGATTCTTTAGTATAAACTTTGCCCGGCTCATTCATGAATGTACGAAGCATATCGAGAAGGATGAATTGATTCTTAAAATCAACTTGTCCTTTCTTACGCTCGACAACCGCATTCGAAGTTGCGTTGAGAACCAAGTCGTATTCATCGGGAGCATTTACGCCCAACTCAGCTAATAACTTATCAACGTAGCGAACGAGGTAACGCAAGTTATCTGGATCAGCTGAACGCTTCGCAAGTTTGAGATACATGCGAGCCATATCAAGCTCACCCAACATGCGATAAGTCTTCGCCATTGAATAAAGAAGTGTGATGTAGAGATATAAGTTCTTCTCGACTCGCAAAAGATCGTAGCAACCCCAATAAATTTCGAGAGCCTGATCGTGCTTTTTCAACTCATTAAGAATTGAAGCATTGATCATTTGAGATACAAGCTGAATTTCTGGCATCGGCATAACTTGGAAGAACACTTGCAAGTTATAGATCTCTTTTAAAGCTTCAGAGTAGCGACCTAGATCTGCATAGGTGCGAGAAATATCGCAAATTGCCTGACAGATATCTTCTTTCGAATCAGCCGCAAGACCGATTGCTAAGGCCTTTTGAAAGTACTCAAGAGCGATGTCGTGTTGAAATTTATAAGATGCACACACTCCAAGAGTTCTGAACGTGCGGGAGTTTAATTCAAGCTCCTGTTTCAAAACTAAATCTTGCAACTTCTCTTTGAGGTCATTGATTTTTTCTTGTTCTTCTCGTTCAGCGTACATACGAAGAAGACGAGTCTGACAATCTAAGTAAGCTGTGAAATTTCGGTCAGCGTAAAACAGAGGAGAGAGCTCGAGAAACTTTGGAATCGAAATACCGAAATCGCCACGCTGATAATACAGTTTGGCTACTTCGAGTTTTGATTCTAATACTGTTTGCGAGCTTGCCACGGGAACCTATTGCTTTGAGTTCTTAAAAAGTCTGTCGGTAAGTGACACGTGTTCTGTCAAAGCTGCGGTTTCGAGTCAACGAATTTGAGATAATCTTTTGGGCACCCGGAAACCAATACAGAGGCTATTTTTAGCCTAACCGACTGATTCAAGGCGTGTTTCGGAGTTAATGAAACTTTTGAAGCCCAAATCACACAATTCGGCCATTACGAAAATTCAGGGTCGTAAAAAGGGCCGTTAAACTTACAAGCGACCCCTCACTAAACTTTAAACCAATCAATGGTAAGCGCGTAAACATCTTCCTCTTTAGACGGCCCAGTTATTTCTCGGCTTCGGTCGATCGCTTGCATTAGCACCGATTTAATTCGTTCGAAGTCGTCGCGCGATATCGCGGTGACGGTTGAATAGTGCAAATCAGTTGGAAGATTCTTTTCGACTGATTGCAACGCCTGGCTTCGCCAATTGATGTGATGGTGCTTAATCGATACGGCGTCGCGGCCCAAGTACACTCGATCTTGCGCAAACTCGTACGAGCTCCCTTTGCGTGAAACCAATCCACTTTCGAGTAGAACTTCGATCACGCGATTAACTTCTTCGACTGGAAGATTGAGTCTAGCCGCAATGGTTTGCGAATTAATTTCGGGTGTTGCGAGTAGCATGTGAATTGCCGAGAAATACCAAGCCGAGTAGTAAAGCTGCTGAGTTTCGTCAGGCACTTGACCCGTCAACTCGAAACGCTTCTTTAAATTTTGTTCTTTAAGTAGAGAAGCAATTTGTTGTTTGAAATGATCTTCAAGTTTCTTTGAGCCTGCACGCTCGCGTTCAACCATTAGTATAAAGAGGCGCGATTCAAAGTTCGTGTGACCGAAAAATTCATTAATTAAGATAGACTGTTCAAGCGTGAAGTTCGCACGCTCCCCCAAAACTTGCGACAGATACGAAAGCTTGCAGCCAATGTGCTCCGCCAATTGCGTTTTGATGTTTCGTCGATTGGGCTTTTCATCGTCGAGCCATGATCGTAAATATCTGCGATAATCGACAGCTTGAGTGATCTCCATATGGCAATTAAATCAGCTATTTACGAGTTTGTTAATTCTATACTTAACTTTTGATTAATTTATTAATTAACTTGGTCTGGGAACTTTACGCATCGCGTAATATCTTCTTTTCACACACAAACGCGGCCCTAACAGCTGCACTTAATCAGAGGAGAGAAGGTATGTCGAATTTAAAGAACGGAATAAAGGCAGTGATTTTGAGTTTAGTGATTTTGGGCTCGCATATTGCCCAAGCAGGCGAGCGCGTACGAGTAAGTGAAAATGGTTGGGCGTCTTGCCCGGCACATTCAATGTCAGGCTGCAGAAGAATCTCGGATTACACGGCTAAACGCGACGCCCTTCAAGCTTGTAAAAACCACGGTGGAATCCCAGCTGGAAAACCACAAGTTACACAGTCGGATTGCCATATGAATTACTCGGGCTACACGACGAAAGAGTGTCGCTCTCAAGCACAAGTCAGCTGTTATTTACGTTAATTAATTAAACCAAATTGGAGAATTCAAATGAAAAATTTAAATCGTCTTTTTTCAAGTTCGTTTGTACTCGCGGCAGTTGTGCTCGGAACACTCATAGCTGCACCAAATGCTAATGCTCGAGATGGTGCTCGAGATCGGGATGAAGGCATCCAAAAGATTTTCAAAGTAATTCGAAAAGTGGTTCGGGAAGTTCAATACGATCATGACTACGATTACGACCATGACGGCGGTTACGGGCGCCTTTGGTGTGAAAACGTAAATGCGTTTGGTAAGTCAGCTCGTGGCGGTGGCTGTAACGCCTTCGGCTGCTACTACCCGGGAGGTCAATGTAATGCCTTCGGCTGTAGCTTTACAGGCGGAGAATGCAACGCCTTTGGATGCACTCGCGAAGCGCCGACCACAAAGCAAGCGTGCGAAAATTAGTGAGCGACCTAATCAGTTAGCAGCACAGTTCTTGGTAATATCCCTGTAGGAACCGACGTTAAGTTCAGCGAACGTCATCATGTTTGAAAGAGCAAGAAACAAATATTTATTGGCTTCTGAGCTTGGTTTGCAGAGCAACATCATTGCAGTAACTTTCTGTAGAACTTCATCATTGTACCGCGCAAGAAATCCAAACTGAACCTGCCGAAGCGTTTCATGGAGAATTAAGCCTACCTGTGAAAATGTTGAAAGCCGGTTCCACAGTTGTCGATTGAGGATTACTCTGTAGTAAGTGGCGTTAGTCACACTGACCATTCCATTCTTTGGAGCAAGATTAGTTGAGTAGTATGCGGCTAAGACTGGAGTTGCGTTTGCGACATTCATTGGCGAGAAAAAACTAGTTTTACGATTTACGTAATCGTCAAATTCCCATTGAATTGTCTTGAGGCCAACTTGCGCCGCGATTGCAAACTCCCAGCTTCTGAGCAATTTGCTGGCTTCACTGAAGGACGAATTTTCAGGCGCAGCTTCACCGATTTTGAATGCGTGTCCATTACTGATTTGTCTGTCACCCGCCCCGGCAGATGCCACTATAGCTTCCGGCAAGCTGAGGATATTGAGTACATCCACTAAAATTAAGTTCGGTCCAACCTGGAGAACAACGCCGCCGCCACCTGAGTCTTTACCTTCTGATTCGGCGTTAGCCGCAACGGGAACGATAAGTGCGACAAACACTGAAAAGAGTAAAAGGGCAATCAGCTGTACAATCTTTGAACGAACTGAGGCCTCGATATCGACCTTATTGATTTGGAACATGAGTACACCTCTTCAGTTGTGTAACATTGCGAAGAAAGTGCCGTGGTTCAGCAAGCCCAAGACGAAACCCTGTTCGACGACAACCGCAGGTGGGAGTCGGCCTCGCTAATTTTGGATTCAGCTAAGAATTTGCTAGGTTGGGGTGCGTATGCGAAAAAAGAGGAGATTGCCTCTAAGAGCTAGCTAATCTTGAAATCAAAAAAGAAGAGGCCGCTTGTTAGCGGCCTTTTTTATTTACCATTTAGATAGAAATCAGTGAGCTTGCTGGACCGTGTGCCCAGTGAACTGCGGGCGAATGTTCGCATCGCCTGCACCCGCGCGAGCTTTGAAGAGCTCTTTCGCGTTTTTAATTTCGAGTGCGTTCACAAGTACTTGATCAACGTGATCAACTAAAATGATTTTAAGATCTTTAAGAACTTCTTTTGGAATATCCTTTAAATCTTTTTCGTTCTCTTTCGGGCAGATGATCGTCTTGATTCCTCCGCGATGCGCAGCAAGAACCTTTTCTTTCAAACCACCAATTGGAAGAACGCGACCACGCAGAGTCACTTCACCAGTCATCGCCACATGACGTTTAACTGGAATCTTAGTGATGGCTGATACGATCGACGTTGTCATCGCACAACCTGCAGATGGACCGTCTTTCGGGATAGCACCTTCTGGAACGTGGATGTGAATATCAACGTTAGCAAAGAAGTCTTTATCTAATCCGAAGAGTGGACCACGAGAGCGTGCGTAGCTCATAGCGGCTGAGCAAGATTCTTTCATCACGTCACCTAGTTGGCCAGTGACTGTGAACTTACCGCGGCCTGGAACAATCGTCGCTTCGATCACGAGCATGTCGCCACCAACTTCGGTGTACGCCATACCGTTGGTAAGACCGATCTCGCTCGCTTCTTCAATCTTCCCGAATTTATATTTATGCTCGCCGATCAACTCGACAAGTTTCTTCGGAGTGACTTGGAAACCTTTTGCAGAAGCTTTCAATCGATTGATCTGAGTATCTTTAGTCGATTTGTTCGACTTCGCATCAGCGATCGCCTGCTCTTTGATTAGAACGTGAGCTACTTTTCGACAAACAGTTGCAATCACACGCTCAAGGTTACGAACTCCCGCTTCGCGAGTGAAGTAACGAATGATGTGCTTAATTGACTGATCAGCAAAAGTAACTTTCAAGTCTTTTAGACCGTTCGTCTTGATTTGCTTCGGTACTAAGTACTTCTTCGCGATATGGAACTTTTCGCTCTCGATGTAACCTTCGAGGCTGATGATCTCCATACGATCAAGCAACGGACGAGGAATCGTGTGCAGTGAGTTCGAAGTCGTAAAGAACATTACTTTCGACAAATCGTAATCCACTTCCATGTAGTGATCTTGGAAGGTTCCGTTTTGTTCTGGATCTAACACCTCAAGCAACGCTGCTGACGGGTCACCACGGAAGTCGTTAGACATTTTATCGATTTCATCGAGAAGGATAAGAGGGTTTCCAGTTTCGCACTTGCGAAGAGCTTGAATAATTTTTCCCGGCATTGCTCCAACGTAAGTTTTTCTGTGACCGCGAATTTCTGCTTCATCGCGTACGCCACCGAGAGAAATACGAGCAAAGCTTCGGTTAAGCGCCTTTGCTACTGAGCGAGCAAGAGACGTTTTACCTACGCCCGGAGGACCTACTAAGCAAAGAATTGGGCCTTTTTGATCTTCGCTGATCGCTTGCACAGCTAAGAACTCTAAGATTCTCTCTTTTACTTTTTCTAATCCCCAATGATCCTCATTGAGAATATTTTCTGCTTTTAGCAAATCATGTTTTTCTTCAGAGTAATTGTTCCAAGGAAGGCTGAGCATCCAGTCGATGTAGTTGCGAACAACTGTGGCTTCAGCAGACATCGGAGACATCATCTTAAGTTTTTTGATTTCCTTAAGTGTTTTCTCGCGAGCTTCTTCGCTCATCTTCTTCTTCATCGCCTGAGCTTCTAGCTCTGCAAGCTCAGCTTGGTAATCGTCTTTCTCACCAAGTTCTTTTTGAATCGCCTGCATTTGTTCGTTGAGGTAGTACTCTTTTTGAGAGCGCTCCATCTGCTTCTTCACGCGAGTGCGGATTTTCTTCTCTACTTCGAGAATTTCAATCTCACCTGTCATTAGGTTTAGAAGTTGCTCTAAGCGTTTACCCGGATCAGCGATCTCTAAAATCTTTTGCTTGTCTTCAAGCTTAAGATTCAATTGAGCAACGATGATGTCGGCAAGTTCGCCTGCATTTTCGATAGTCGAAACGCGCATTAAAATTTCAGGTGGAATACGCTTGTTCAACTTTACGTAATTTTCGAAAGTCGTTTTTACTGAACGCATAAGAGCGCTAGTTTCAACCGGGCTCTCCATAACTTCAGGAAGATCTACTACTTCTACAACGAAGTAAGAGTCGTGAGTTGAGAAGCGTTGAATTTTCACGCGGCGTTTACCTTCAACGAGAACTTTTACAGTTCCGTCTGGAAGGCGAAGCAATTGAATAATTGTTCCAACTGTTCCGACATCGTAAATGTCGCCGGGCTCTGGGTTATTAGTTTTAGCGTCACGTTGAGCCGCAAGCACGATGTCTGACTGCTTACTCATAGCCTCTTCAAGAGCATTGATACTCTTTTCTCGGCCTACGAAGAGCGGCATCATCATGTGCGGGAAAATGATCAAATCACGCAGTGGAAGTAACGGAAGCTTGTAGCTGTCTTCCTTGTTAGCTTCTCCGGATTCTTTTTTTGGCGAAGACTTATCACCACGTCCAGAAGATTCGCTCATTCAAAACTCCTTCTTTTTAGGAACGCAATCATTGCATTCCTAAACTCGGAGCCGGTTTTTTTACAGGATAGATTGAGCGATCAGTTGGTTATGCACTTTCGGCTGAGTCATCGTCGGCGTCAGCTTTCGATGATTCCATATTTTCCAACTCTTCGTCCGTCCTGTAGACTAATTTTGGCTTCGAATTGAGGTTCACCACCCCTTCGTCAATAATAACCTGTTTGACGTTAGGTTTGGAAGGGATTTCGAACATGATATCCATCATTGAATTTTCAATTACACCGCGTAAACCGCGCGCCCCAGTTTTACGAATAAGTGCCTGCTTCGCGATGGCGCGTAATGCCTCGTCCGTAAACGTGAGTTCTACTTTTTCGAAACCAAACAATTTTTGATACTGCTTGATCAAAGCGTTCTTAGGACGAATTAGAATGTCGATG
>JAYSYM010000634.1:0-2750 GCA_043727635.1 Bdellovibrionales bacterium
CGGAACTCCTCGCTCAGAGTTCGAGATTGCTCTTTCCGCAAGTTTCAACGAATCAGCGTACTGGGCTCGATTATAAATGACTCGCGCCCACTCCGTTAAACGATCGCTGTCGGCCTTCGCCATTTCTGAAACTATATTCTCGCGCACTGGAACAAATTTCGGATCAGACTTGTCGACTAAACTCAAATAGGCTTCGAGTATTCGCTCAGCTGCCCACTTCGCTCGAACTCCACCGGGGAACTGACGAATCAACTTGATCGCTACCTCTACCGCAGCCAAGAGTTCGCCCGATCCGAGCGCGACAGTCACTTTCTGCACAAGCTCTAACTCATCAGCAGTTACTTCGAGTGCCGGGTTAGTGACCTCTTCGGGTTTTGCGGTCTGAACTTCTTTTATTTTCTTAGGAATGATGGATTCAACTGCTTTTAGCCGGCTTCGAACTTCTTCGCTCTCACCGTCTTTCATACTGCGCGTGAAAAACTCTTTGGCTGCATCCCAGCGCTGTTGAACAAATGCGAGTTCGCCCATCAAGCGATAAAGATGTGCGCGATCTTTTTTATCAATTTGCGTTCCAAATTTCTGCAGTTTGCCAGCTGATTCCCAGGCGCGAACTCGATTAGCCTTTATGTCCGATTCCATTAATTGCAGCCGTGCGCTAACCCACGCAGCTTTCGCACGTTGTGCTTGGGCGCCGACAAATAAACGACTTAAATCTTTTTCTACACTGATTAACGTCGGAACAAGTGGCGCCGCATTCGCCTTGGTCTTTGCTTCTTCGAGAGCGCACTCCAGCTCGAAAGTCATGATCCATGGCTGAATCTGTTTGTATCGAGGATAAGCCTTTCGCAGCTCCTGTGCGAAAGCTGCATTCTGACCCTTCATCTGAAATTCGCGGACGCGAATTAAGTCAGTCACTTTAGAAGATTTTGTTGATGAAGCCTTAGAGTCGTACACCCAGCGAGGAGCAATAAAATCAGTTTCAGGTTTCAGTTGATAGCTCTGCAAATTTGCAAACGCAGTTTGAGAAGCGAATATGATCAACACTACTGAGCTGAAACTCTTATTTAAACTTTTATTTACAATTTTATTTAATTTCATAAATCGCAATATCTTCCACATCTGAAACGTTGTTTTCGGGCACTTGCCAAGATCTCGCTTGATGTCCGAACAGAGTTCGTTCGTCATTACCCCAGTAAATATGAGTTACTCGGAGCTCTTTAGCGAGGTCACGCCAAGCCTGGTCATCGGCGAAAATTCTTTTCAATTTGGCTACTTGATCTTGCGCCTGGATCCCATGGGACCACAAATGACCTTCATATCCGATCGCTCTTTCTCGACCAAAGAACGTGAGCGGATGGTTATGTGTAGTGGCTGCAAGAAACACAGCCGCTTGTGGCACTTTCAAGAGCGCTGCTTTTGCTTTTGCCAATTCACCTTGCTGATAGATTCCAGCAGCACTCGCTGTTGACACAACCGATGGCCAAACAGCCGTGAAGCCAGAAAATCCTAAGAGTCCCGCTAGAACTATCTGCAAACCAGGTCGAAGTTGAGAGTTGAGAGTTGACCACGCCGATACCATCAACAAGTAGGGCCAGATAAGAACTTTAATGTTGTCCCAATCCCATGGCGCAACAATCAAATTAAAAAATAGCGCGAAGAGAGCAAAGTGCAGCCAATAACGTTTTGTCACTTCGACTAGTGCGGCTTCTTTCTTTCGATTCAAAAAAGCAGTGACGGCAAAGTAAACGCCAATTCCGACTGCAAAATACAAATACGGACCGAAATTATAATTTAGAAAGCTGAATGTACTGTGCTGATTATTAGTCCACCCCCACTGCCACCGAATGAAAGTTCCGCTCGTTAGACCCATCGAAGAATAAAAAACGAAAGCAGAACCAATTGGAACGGCGATGAGAAGTGACGAGAAGAATCTGCGCGCATCATTACGAAGCAGCGCCTCTCCACCGATGATGAGGCTTACAATTGCAAAGGAGTGCAAATGGAAGAAGGCAAGTGCTCCCCACATCAAACCGAACGTCCAACTTAAGTTCTCATGCTTTCGAGCGCGAAGAATCAAGTAGAGACCAACAGGTAGCGCAAACAAAAATCCGCGCTGAGTAGTAATTACAGCTAGGAAAATATTTTTCCACGCAAGCGCTGACTGGATTTCTGCGGGAGAACTATTAGAGGCAGCCCAGCCAGCGAATCCTCCGCTTAAGTAAAGGCCGACTAGTCCCCACCAACTTGCTGCGATTCGAACCATTCGAACTGTTAGTGCGCAACAAGCTATTCCGACAACAAATAAATGGGCTGGAAGTCTAACGCCAACAGCTTCCCAAAGAGCGTTGTAGAGATCGATCCCGAGCGGATAACGAAGTAAGTCTGAACTAAACGATGGGTTCACCCACGGAAATTCAGCGCCCCCAGCAATTTGTCGAATGTAATTGATGTGCAAGGGCAAATCGCCAAAGTTATTTACATTGAGCGTTTTGAATTCCGCTCCCACTTCATAAAACATGTACAAGAAGTGCCGATAGCTTAAGTACATAATGAACGCTACTAGTGCGCGCTCGAGCCACAGAGTTTCAACCGATCGATTTTTTGGATCGATGAAGAGAGTTTTCGAAACAGGGTCGACTCCAGAAATAAAATAACTCGCAATAGCTCCGAGCAAAAGTGCCAGCCCAGAAGTGATTGGCCCGAGTGAACCGCCAACAGCTGCAAAAAGTAGAGCTATGAGAGACGAACAA
>JAYSYM010000635.1:0-2746 GCA_043727635.1 Bdellovibrionales bacterium
CAGAGCTTGTGGGCCAAGGCTTTGATACGAAGATAAAAGAAGTAATGTCGACAGGAGTGCCCTATTTCGCGAATGAAGCGCTAGCCCAGCATCGGCGTACAAACGACGGCGAACTAGAGGATCGATATTACACGTTCGTTTTCATTCCAATTTTTGATAAGAACAAGAAAGTGTACGCAGTGTATGACCACGCGGTCGATGTTACTGAGCAAGTGGTTGCCAGAAGAAAACTCAAAGAGGTAAATGAAAATCTCGAACGAGCAGTAGAGGAGCGCACTAGACAACTGAGCGAAGCTAATAAATTCTCTGAATCGATTCTTGAAAACATACCGCACATGATTTTTGTTAAGGATGCGAAGGATCTAAAATTTGTTAGCCTCAACCGTGCAGGCGAAACGCTTCTGGGAATTTCACGAGAAAAGCTAATTGGAAAGTCAGATCACGACTTCTTCGGTCACGAAGAAGCTAATCGATATCAAAGTAAAGATCGCGAAGTTCTTGCGGGCACCGAAGTTCTCGACATCCCTGAGGAAGAAATTACGACAGCTTCTGAAGTCAGAATCCTTCATACCAAGAAAATTCCAATTTACGACGATCTCGGGTCTCCGAAATATTTAGTTGGAATATCAGAAGATATTACCGACCGAAAGCGTCTAGAGTCTGAGAGATTCCAACTTATCGAAGCGAATATTGGCCGCCAAGAGCAACTAAAGGCCGCCGAGCGCTTGTCGTTCCTTGCCGAAGCAAGCGCAGCGTTAACTTCATCGCTCAACCTCGAAGAGATTCTTGAATCACTGACTAAGGTATCTGTCCCGTCGATTGCTGATTGGTGTTCGGTTCGGATGGTTGATGAGAAGGGGAAGTTAAAGCAAGTAGCAGTGGCGCACAAAGACCCCGAGAAAGCAAAATGGGCTTGGGAGCTCAACAAGAAGTATTCGCCTGATGACAGAGCGCCAATCGGTCCCTCGAATGTTTTGCGAACAAAACAAAGTGAATTAGTGGCCGAATTTCCGCTGCAGATGTTGCGTTCCGCTGCTATCGACGAAGAGCACTTTAAAATTATCGAAGAACTCGGACTCTACTCGTACATTAGTGCTCCGATTAAAGTGAGTGGCGAAGTTGTCGGTGTACTTACGCTCACGACGACACGTGAATCTGAACGTCGCTTTAGTAATTCGGACTTAAAACTTGCCGAAGAGCTTTGCACGAGAGCGGGAATTGCCATTGAGAATTCGCGTCTCTTTCGTGAAGCGCAGGGCTTGAACAGAGTGAAAGACGAATTTTTAGCGACTCTTTCGCACGAGCTAAGAACACCAATCAACGTAATTCAAGGGCACGCCGATCTTCTGCTTGCTGAAGTCGACAGCTTATCGAAAGAGGAGCTTAAGGAATCGCTCACGACGATTCAGCGAAACACTCGCCTACAGACTCAAATCGTAGCGGACCTGCTAGATGTATCGTCGATTATCACAGGCAAAATTGCTTGCGTGCCCCAGCCGATTTCACCAGCAGAAGTTGCGGGTGCCGTTGCGTCTGCAATTAGACAGACGGCTGAAACAAAAGGTATCTCAATTGAATTTATATCCACTTCGGCGCCGTCGAGATTCCTAGCTGATCCGACAAGACTTCACCAAATTATTTGGAACTTAGTTAACAACGCAGTGAAGTTTACTCCATCGGGTGGCCGAGTAGCTCTATTGGTAAAGCAAGATAACAACGATTGCGTTTTCGAAGTTAGCGATTCGGGCATTGGAATAAAAGATGAATTTCTGCCTCATGTTTTCGACCGATTCACGCAGGCTGATAGCTCAATGACTCGAAAATACGGCGGTCTTGGTCTCGGACTCTCAATCGTAAAAAGTTTGGTAGAGATCCACGGTGGAACTGTTCAAGTTGAAAGTGGTGGAAGTGGAAAAGGTTCAACATTTACTGTTCGCCTTCCAATCATCACGAGCTACTCGTACAGCGCACCGCAAGTTGCTCGCGAAGAGGCTAAACGCGAAATCGAAAATTCTCCTGAGATTAGTTTAAAAGGCGTGAAGATTCTTTTGGTGGAAGATTCAGCCGATAATCGCGAAATAGTGGTGCGATTGCTTAAGAAGCGCGGAGCCGAAGTCGTGACCGCCGAGTCTGCTCAGCAAGCTCGCCAAGTTCTACTAACTGAACAGCCTGACCTTATTCTCAGCGATATCGGGATGCCCGGAGAAAACGGCCTTGAGTTCATGCGCAGGTATCGCTTTGAGCAGCCAAATTCAAAAATTCCTGCGATAGCATTAACCGCTTATGTAAGACCAGAAGAGATTGCAGAGGCGCTCGAAGCAGGATTTCAGTCTCATATTGCAAAGCCGATCACGCCAAAATCATTGGCTGCCGAAATTGCGAAAACACTCAAACAGAATTTGCATGAGGAATGCTGAAGCGGGCTTAGCCGTGATTTATACATCTGATGAATAGTAACTTTCTTATCATTCACTACTCCTAATCAAATCGCGGGGACCACGCATCTGTTTCGTGGCGCTCAGCCGTTAGGTCATGCCGATGTTTTGCGGAGTAATGCGATCGAGACGGTCTTGATTTTTAAAAATGATGTGAAAGGCGAAGTTGTTCGCGAGATCGCTGAATTAAAAGGAGCACACTGCACTGCGGGCGAAGATCGCACTGGAATGATTGCGGGCCTTGCTAAAATGCTTATGACTCGTGAATCAACCGAAGCGGTCTTTGCAGGCGAGATGTGCGCCAACGGGTA
>JAYSYM010000636.1:0-2743 GCA_043727635.1 Bdellovibrionales bacterium
CGCGAAAGTTCTCGCCGAAAGCTTCCGTTTGGTATTGCGCAAATCGGAAAGTCATTCCGTAACGAAATCACTCCAGGCAACTTCATCTTCCGAACTCGCGAGTTTGAACAGATGGAAATGCAATATTTTGTAAAGCCGGGAGATGATGAAGGTTGGTTTGATAAGTGGAAGGAAACTCGTATGAATTATTACGAGTCGATTGGCCTTAAAAAAGAAAACTTACGCTTTCATCCGCATGGCCCTAAAGAACTTGCTCACTACGCGAAAGCTGCAGTGGATGTTCAGTACAAGCTTCCGTTTGGCTGGCAAGAACTTGAAGGAATTCACAATCGTTCAGACTTCGACCTTACTCAGCACTCAAAATTCTCTGGCAAAAAACTTGAGTACTTCGAAGAATCAACGAAAGAGAAATTCGTTCCGTTCGTTATTGAAACTGCCGTTGGTTGCGATCGCTTAGTGTTGGCCGTACTTGCCGACGCTTACCGCGAAGAAGTGGCAAAAGACGAAGAGACTGGCAAAGAAGATGTTCGCGTCGTTCTTGGTTTCCATCCTGATTTGGCTCCGATCAAAGTTGCAGTTCTACCACTCTCAAAGAAAACTGAACTCGGTGAGCCTGCAATGCAAATTCGTCACAAACTCGCCGAAGAGTTTGATGTGCAGTACGACGACACGGCCTCAATCGGTAAGCGGTATCGCAGGCAAGATGAAATCGGAACTCCGTTCTGTATCACTTTCGACTTCGATAGTTTAAACGATCAAAAAGTTACGGTTCGTCACCGCGATACGATGAAACAAGATCGCATCGCAATTTCGCAAGTAAATGAATACGTCAGAAATGGACTAAAGAACTTCAACAAAATGTAGGAGTGCTTAATGAAGTGTGTTTACTACTTCGCAGCTGGGGAATCAGAGGGTAACGCTAAAATGAAAGACATTCTCGGCGGAAAAGGTGCAAACCTTGCCGAGATGACTTCGATCGGTGTTGCAGTACCTCCGGGATTCACAATTGCAACAGCGATCTGCAAAGTGTTTTACGATAACTCAGAAAAACTTCCTGACTACGTAATCAAAGCCTCGGAAGAAGCGTTGGCACGCGTTGAAAAGACAATCGGAAAAAAATTCGGCGATAAAGAGAATCCACTTTTGGTAAGTGTTCGCTCAGGAGCACGCGCTTCAATGCCAGGGATGATGGACACAATTCTAAATCTGGGCCTCAACGATGAAACAGTTCAAGGCTTAGCAAAAAAATCAAACAACCCACGATTTGCATGGGACTCGTATCGTCGCTTCATTCAAATGTACTCAGAAGTTGTGATGGGAATGAATTCTTCATTCCTCGATGTCACAATGGAAGATCTGAAAGACGAAAAGAAATACAAACTCGATACCGACATGACGGCTGAAGATCTAAAACTCTTAGTCACTAAATACAAAAAACAAATTATCGATACCACCGGCAAAAAATTTCCGACTGATCCTAAAGAACAACTTTGGGGAGCGATCTCGGCGGTCTTCCGCAGTTGGAACACGCCACGCGCCATCGCTTATCGCCAACTTCACGATATTCCGAGTGAGTGGGGCACGGGCGTTAACGTGCAGTCGATGGTTTTCGGAAACATGGGCGACGACTCTGCAACGGGAGTTGCGTTCTCACGAAACCCATCAACCGGCATGAATACATTCTACGGCGAATTCTTAATCAATGCGCAAGGTGAAGATGTCGTTGCAGGAATCAGAACTCCGCAGCCACTCACAATTGCTGAAGCGAAAGCACAAGTGACCGCAAGCGGTCTTCCATCGATGGAAGAAGCAATGCCAAAAGTTTTTGGTGAGCTCGTCGATATCTACAAGAAGCTCGAGCACCACTACAAAGACATGCAAGACATGGAATTCACAATCGAGCAGGGTAAGCTCTGGATGCTCCAAACAAGAAATGGCAAGCGTACAGCGAAAGCTGCTCTTAAGATTGCTTGCGATATGATCGACGAAGGTCTCATCACTCCAGAAGAAGCTCTTCTAAGAATTGATCCAAAAAGTTTAGATCAACTTCTTCACCCAACTCTTGATCCAAAAGCAAAAAAGACCGTGCTCACTAAGGGTCTGCCAGCATCTCCTGGTGCTGCAAGTGGCGTAATCGTCTTCACTCCCGACGATGCAGTTGAACACAAAGAAAAAGGCATTAAGAATATTCTCGTTCGCATCGAGACTTCTCCCGAAGACATCCTCGGGATGGTCGCTGCCGACGGGATTCTCACAAGCCGCGGCGGAATGACTTCACACGCAGCGGTTGTCGCAAGAGGCATGGGCAAGTGTTGTGTTGCCGGTGCCGGCGAAGTGCATGTCGATTACATGCGCGAAGAAATGCGCGTTCAAGGCTATTTACTCAAAAAAGGTGACGTCATCACCCTTGATGGCGGCACAGGCGAAGTCTTCCTTGGAAAACTCGACATGGTTGAGCCTGAGTTATCAGGCGAATTCGAACGCATGATGGTGTTCGCAGATAAATATCGCACGATGAAAGTTCGCGCCAACGCTGACACTCCAAAAGATGCGATCACTTCAAAATCTTTCGGTGCAGAAGGTATCGGGCTTTGCCGAACCGAACATATGTTCTTTGGTGCCGAGCGAATCGACGTAGTGAGAGAAATGATCGTTGCTGACTCAAGAGCCGAGCGTGAAGACGCGCTTGAAAAGCTACTTCCGATGCAACGAGATGACTTCTATCAACTCTTCAAAACAATGA
>JAYSYM010000637.1:0-2742 GCA_043727635.1 Bdellovibrionales bacterium
CTTTTAATCCTTCGTTATTCACCTAACGGAGGAGAAAATATGAAATTTGTAGCAGCAATTCTTTCAGTACTTATCGTTGGACAAGTAGCCTCAGCACAAATGGAAATGAGCAAGTCAGAAACTGCCGTGATTTTAGCAAAGACAATGGCGATGGCAAATGAAGGCAGCCTCGAGAAGGAACTTTTAACTTCACTTCTCAATAGCCAGACTTACGAAAACCGCGTTTCTCTAACTAGCTCGACATGCGCCTACGTAGGCCGCTCACTCATTCAAGAGTGCACATTCAACATCGGCGTCGACAACTTGAATGACGACGACAATGGCTGGAGCACGATCTACAAACTCGACGTAAAAGCTATTGGTGGCGAAGTAACGAGCCTTAAGCTCGACGTTGTCGCCGGCTAAAAGGTAGCTGCTGCCAGAAGGTAGCAATGGCGCGTTAAGATAAGCCGCTGGGGATCAGCGGCTTTTTTAATTACATGCGAAGGCGAGTTAAGCTCTCTCGAAGTCTATCGCCCTGGGCGTTTTGTGTTTCAAGCAGTGCCTTGTCGGCAGCTACTAAATCTTCTGGCGCATTCTTCAGATAATTTTCGTTCGAAAGTTTTCCGCGCAAAACTGACGAGTCTTTATCAAGTTTTTCCATAAGCTTGTTGATACGCTTAATTTCTTCTTCAATATCAACCAGGCCTTCGAGCGGAACAATCACGTCAACACCTGCGTCTTGTAGACGAACTGGAGACACCGCGCACTTCGCAAGCGACCCAGCTTCTCCTATGTCGCACGATTCAAGTCGAGCAAGCCGCATAATCACAGTCTTGTTTTCACCGAGAATCTTTTGAACGCGAGCATCGAAAGGTGCCAAGCGAGCTTTGATAGTTTGTCCTGGCTTGATCTGATTCTCACCGCGAATATTTCTGATCGCAGCAATAGTTTCTTTCACAAGCTCCATCTCAAATGCCGCCTCTTTGCTTCCGATCGCAAGCCACTCTTTATCATTTCTGATAGTTGGGTAAGCCGCCACGATACACGCTTCAGATTTGATCGGAAGCTTTTGGAAAATCTCTTCAGTGATAAATGGAATGAACGGATGAAGAAGTCGCATGATGCGATTCAACGTCTGCGCGAGCACAAGCTGAGTTGCTGAGCGCTCGCTGTTAGGCGTGCCGTAAATGATCGGCTTCACAAGCTCTACGTACCAGTCACAGAAATCATTCCATACAAAGTGATAGAGCGAGTTCGCAGCATCAGAGAAGCGATCTTGCTCCATGAATGTTTCGATGTCTTTTTCAACTTGGCCTGTGCGGTACACGATCCACTGATCAGCCACCGACAAGTCAGCTTTATTCGGAAGAGATTTCACTCCGTCAGCCGGAACTTTGAAATCAGTCAAGGCGCCTAAGCTAAAACGAGTCGCGTTCCAAATTTTGTTCATGAAGTTTCGATAACCCTCTAAGCGCTGCTCAGAGAATTTCAAATCACGACCCGAAGCAATCTGCGACATCATCGTGAATCGCAACGCATCGGCCCCGTGCTGATCGATCAATTCAACCGGATCAAGCGCATTGCCTGTCGACTTCGACATCTTTTTGCCGTCGGCATCGCGAATCAAACCGTGAATATACACTTTGCGGAATGGAACATCTTGTTTGAATGTCAAACCCATCATCACCATTCGGGCAACCCAGAAGAAGATGATGTCGTGGCCAGTAACTAGCGTGCTTGTTGGATAGAAAGTTTTTTGCGTTTCAGTATCATTTGGCCAGCCCATTGTTGAGAAAGGCCAAAGTGCTGATGAGAACCAAGTATCAAGCACGTCGTCATCTTGACGAAGTTTTACATCTTTTCCGTAATGCGCTTTCGCTTGCGCAAGAGCATCGGCTTCACTCTCCGAAACAAAAACTTGTCCGTCGTCGCCGTACCAAGCAGGGATTCGATGACCCCACCAAAGTTGGCGCGAGATACACCAGTCTTCTAAGATACTCATCCAGTGGAGATAAACTTTGGTCCACGACTCTGGCTCAAACTTCAGTGTGCCCGTCTCAACAACTTGGCGAGCCTGAGTTGCGATCGCAGGCGTGCGAACGAACCACTGCTCTGACAAGAATGGCTCAACTACAGCACCCGTCCGAGAGCAATAGCCAATCGACATCTTGTTTGGCTCATCTTTTTGGAGGCGACCTTCAGCTTTAAGATCTTCGAGAACTTTTTTACGAGCTTCTTGAACTTTTAAGCCTTGATACTTGCCGCCGTTTTCGTTGATCGTGCCATTGCGATTTAAAATATTAATGAACTCAAGCTTGTGACGAACTCCAACCTTGTAATCGTTAAAGTCGTGAGCCGGAGTCATCTTCACAACGCCAGAACCAAACTCCTTATCAACATAGTCGTCAGCGATAATCGGAATTTTGCGATTCGTTAACGGCAAGAGGACATTCTTGCCAATTAATTTCTTATAGCGCTCATCTTCCGGATGTACCGCAATACCTGTGTCACCAAGCATTGTTTCGGGACGAGTTGTTGCCACAGTCAAAATTTGATCTGAGCCTTCAACCGGATAATCAATGTAGTAAAGTGTTCCCTTTACATCTCTGTGCTCAACTTCCAAATCAGAAATTGCGCTCTCGAGAGGAGAAGACCAGTTTACTAAACGAGTACCTTTGTAAATTAAGTTTCGCTTGTAGAGATCAACGAAAACTTTTCCGACAGCTTTCGATACACCTTCATCAAGAGTGAAAACTGCGC
>JAYSYM010000638.1:0-8409 GCA_043727635.1 Bdellovibrionales bacterium
AGTCATGATGCTCGAAGAGCTTCGTCTGCGCGAAGACAATCCCGGGCAGCTTGTATCACAACTTTTCATTGAGAAAATGTTTGCTGGTCACCCCTATCACAAAGACATGCAAGGTACGCAAAAGACAGTTGAGGCCCTCGATGTAAAGGCGGTCATGTCGCATCTTCAGAAAATGAAGATGGCAAATAACTTGGTGCTCGTTGTTGCGGGCGCTGCGAATCGCAAGCTTTGGATTGATCGCATGGAGAAGGCGACTTCGAAATTCAAAGGCGGCAAGCGTTTAGAAACTTCTTTTACCCACAAGGCTCCAGACCGCCCAGTAAATGCATTCAAGCATCTTCAAAAAGAACAAACGCACGTGATCTATGGCTACAAAGGTTTAACCTTGAGCGACCCGCGCAGATACGCATTGCAAGTGATTCAGTCAGTGCTTGCCGGCCAGGGCGGACGACTGTTCATGGAATTGCGAGATAAGGCATCACTTGCTTATTCAGTTTCTCCGATGCGCATGGAAGGGATCGACACTGGCTACTTCGGTGGATACATCGGCTGTGCTCCAGACAAAGTGGAGACTGCGATTTCAATGATGCACGTTGAGTTCATGAAGTTGGTTAACACTCCATTGAGCGATGTTGAACTTGCGCGTGCGAAAAAATATCTCATTGGTCGACACGATATCGATCTTCAGAGAAATGCTGCGATCGCGTCTTCGATCTTGTTTAACGAACTTTATGGCATCGAACTTAACGAGCCGTTTAAGTACGCCGAGAATTTGCGAGCAGTTGATCAAAAACAGGTACAGCAAGTTGCTAAGATGATCTTTGCGCAAAATCCTGTGATCACTGCCGTCGGTGCACGCGAGCCGAAGTGGACGAAGCCTGAGAAAACTTTGTCGTCTCAGAAGGAGACGACACACGAGCTCTAGTTCTTCTAATCGAATTCTGCGTTTTACCTAGGATAAGCCGTTGTTTGGTTAGCGCCTAGCTTGTCGTCTTTTGGCGGGCCTTTTGACTGTAATTGCTACGTTATTTAACGACTTCGCACAGAACTGCTCGAAACATCTGATAAAATTTAAGAAGGTTAAGAAGGTACAGTCCGAGAAGTACTAGGTAGGGAGTGTTTCTGAGTATGGGTGCGCTTTGTTTATCGCCACGCGATTTCTTTATGGAAGTTGTCGACGACGCTCTCAAAGAGCGGAAGGTGAAAACTGTTCCGTTGGCGCATTCATATCTGGTGAAACTACTCGAGCATTACGTGGTTGCAGAAAACCTATATGATAATCAAACAACGCTGGCTGAAATTTTTCTCAAAGCCGCCAACTCCGAACACAACCAGAAAATCGAGCTTCTCAAAAAGTTAGGCGACCGCTCGCTCTACATCAGCGGCTTCTTTGCGGACTCGCTTCAGCGCAAAGTAGTCGACATCGATTACTACCGAGATATGGGCGCATCGGCATATTCGACTTTGGCAGGTACAATTCGCGAAGATTCTTTATCTGAAGTGTTCAACGAATTTGCCAACAAGTTTTTAGAATTCGTCGAGGTGCTCAACCACATCAGTGCCAAGGCTCAGGTTCAGTCAGAAAACAACATACTCCGACTTTACGAGACCTACGCAAAGACCGGTTCCGAGGCTGCGCGCGAGAAGCTCATGGAAAAAGGCTTTCTCACCGTTCCGTTAGAAGCCATCCCCCTAAAGAAGCAATAGACACCCCAAACTAGCTCCTATATTCTTCAGGCAATGTTTGGATTAAGTTTTGCGGAAGCAGCATTATTGGGAGTGATTGGCCTTATTGTATTGGGCCCAAAACAACTTCCTGAAGTTGCGCGCACCATTGGCCGACTGCTCAATGAACTCAAGCGAGCGAGTGGTGACTTAACTAGCGTTATTACAGACGCTCGCGATGCAACTCAAAAATCGCTTCTTGATGCACGAGATGAGTACAACAAAGTTCTCGACCAAGCCGAGCAGGCAACTCATTCCACTCCAGCCCAACCTAAGATAGAACCGCCGAAGGATCCAAGCGATGTCTGAAGTCGAAGATCGTCAGCCGTTGGTGGAGCATCTTGGCGAACTTCGTGATCGCCTCATCAAGTGCGCGTATGCGATTTTCATTTGCGGCACAGTCGCTTGGTTTTTCAGTGCAGAAATTTTCGAACTTATTCGAATGCCGATTCAGCCGTACCTCAACAATACAGACGGCGGACTTATCTTCACTCATCCGATGGATAAGTTCATGGCGCACGTTAAGGTAGCGATGCTCGCTGGCTTAATTTTTTCTTGTCCGGTTTGGCTCTATCAGCTCTGGAAGTTCGTTGCTCCGGGGCTTTACGCTCATGAGCAAAAATACGCTGCCGCATTTATTATTTCAGGAACTATGCTTTTCGTAACAGGCGTGTTGTTTGTTTATTACTTAGTTTTTCCGGCGGCTTTTAAGTTTCTTCTTGGCTTCGGCGGCGACGTCGATAAGCCACTCATCACAATCAGCGAATATTTATCGTTCTTCATTACGACAACTCTCGTGTTCGGGATTTCTTTTGAGCTTCCACTCATTTTGGTTTTGCTCGGCTTAATCGGAATTGTCGATGCGACGAAGTTAAGAAAACACCGTCGTTATGCGATTGTTATTCTCGCGCTGGTTTCGGCTGTGGTCACTCCGCCCGATATGCTGAGCATGATCATGCTTTTAGTGCCGCTGCTGTTTCTGTATGAAGTCTCAATTTTGATTTTGGCCGCTTTAGCCCGAAAGTCCAAAAACACATGAGAAACGCTGATAAAACGAGCTAAACAACCCTTGTGCAGGTCTCGAACGCGGCGCAACTTCGATTGATGCAGGGCATTTTCCCGAACTCTCGGCTAGAGATCGGCGCAAAATCCCGATAAATTTTTTGTCATATCGAAATTAGTCGTCTAGACTCGTTTTGATTGATTTGGGACAACTCTCAATTTTTAAAACTGAACTCGTGCATCGGAACCCGCCGACCGGAGGAAATATGGCAGAAGTATTAGTGGTTACTAGCAAAGTGAAGAAGTACATCAAGGACAAAGGTGGATGCAATACATCTTCGGAGACAGTCGACGTGCTCAGCCAAGCTGTGCAAGCACTTTGCGACAAGGGAATGGAAAGCGCGAAAGCTGACGGTCGCAAGACTGTAATGGCTCGCGATATCGTTATCGACCACCTTTAGAATTTAATCGTTTCGCTTCTTGGCGGTAACGAACGCAATCAAGGCATCCTTCGGGGTGCCTTTTTTGTTTTCGGAACGTGAATCTTCCGCAACAACTCAACTTGCTGGTAAAAACTTTCTCGCTTTTTGGCTACGAATGTCTCAGTAGAGTCCTTTACGGAGGGTTGATAGATGTCATTCGTTTACGCGCTAGTTTTTTCGCTCTTGTCTCTTCTTCCGCTGGCGGTGTTCGCTCAAGAAGATCCAATCGACAATCATCCAGTGATCAAATGCAATTTCACGAATGTACAAGCTGAGCCGAATCTCACAACGGTGATCATCGATCCCGAATGGTCGCAAGTAGTTGCCGTGAGCCGCGAGGGAAAACTTCTTCCTCCCGCAACAGGTTTGAAGCTTCAGATCGAAATGAAAAATACGACTCCGGCCTCTTATGTTTGGACGATGCTGAATAAAAAAGGCGAACCGTACATTCAGATTCAGGAGTTAGCGTTAGATCCGCCTCGATATGCGATTCTTGGTCGCAAGCCGGGAACCTACGACTGCTATCGCCAGTTTTCTAAAATGATTGAGTACTACAAGCGCTTCTAGTTCCTACTGCTGCTATTCAGAAGAGTGGTCTGACTCGTGCAATTATTCATTTGCGATGAGCTCCAATTACTTTAATCGAACGTATAATCAAAATAGCAGGTATTCGCTGTTAAAGTTCTTTACAGCTGCTTACCTCATTTTTGCGCCTCTAACAGCGAGTGCGGCGGGCGACCTGTGTTCAGGAATTTTTAAGGCGTCGGAAGCGACCGTAAGCGAGATCAGCGCTCTGTCAAAAAAGCCCGAAATCAAGCGAACAACTCGATTGGACGACGAAGCACAGCTGCTCCGCAGATACATTCTTGAATCTGGAGTTGTCGACACGACGAAACTTCGCAGCGAATTCAAACACTACGTTGAATCAAGTCGCACAGACGAAATGATTCGCCAGCTTGAAGTTCGGTTTGGTCCTCAGTTTTCGATTGAAGGAAAGCAAATTTCGGGAATCGCAAGTCGCGATGGAATGGTAAAGCTCAACACAAAAGATTTAAAGGCGCTGCCGCTGTTGGCTGAGCTCAGCTTTGGCTCTAGTACCTACGATCGAATCGTAAGTGCGGGATTGATGACGGCAATAAAAAATCCACTCGTCTACTCACAACATCGAGAAACTCTTCGCTCTAGACTGTTCAGAATTGTCGGCCATGTAAAAGTGGATGTTCTGATGAAGCAGATCGAAGAACTTCACATCCGCGCAGCGATTGATGCCGCTGGGCGCGGGCTCAACACTTACACGGATACCGCGAGTACCGCGAAATTCGCATATCGAAGTGGAGTAAGCCGTGAGGCGATTCTAGAAGCTTCGTCAGAATTAGGGCTAACGCTTCGTGCGCCCGAAATCGAAATTCTCGAAAAAGTCGACTTCTCAAATCTAAGCGACCGCCAATCAGCTGAAGTCGCAACCTCCCTTGCTAAGCTTGGTATTGAAGCTGAGGCGGCAACTAACTTCGTTTCTGTTCTGCGTGAGCGCGCACTCGATGAAGGTGTTGTTCGCTATCGCAAATATCGCACTGGTGATGAGAATTTACGCTTTGATGGAATAGCTTCGCCGGGTGCGAAGCAAACCGCATTAAATAATACGATTAACGATGCATGGTTTGCGGATGGAGTGACGTGGTTGGAATTCAAAATGAAAAACACGCAAGGGCAGGCATCGCGCGGAACGGTGGTGAACAAGCCGCGTTTTCCGCTTCCGGATGATGTCATTTCAGTTTTGAAAGACGCAAATCGCTTTAAAACTAAAGAAGAGTTCGAGCTAACTAAAATCGAACTTAAACAAGCCATTCGTGAAACGGTCGATAAACTTCTTGCGAGCGGAATTAAAGAAGCAAGTTGGAATGAGGCCGAACTAAATGCGGCGATCGACTTTATTAAATCACTTCACCTGCAAGGGCACTCGCTTGAGCCAGTCGGTCGTACGGTCTACATGCGTAAGTCCTACAATTTGAACTTGCTTGATAAAGCGGGAAATACAAATAACATTCAGATCACTCGAGATCGGCACGTTTGGGAGCTCGGCAGGACAACTGGAAATTTGCTGCAAGCGTTACCTTACCTCGCTAAGGCACAAGACTGGCACTTCCAATACAATTCGCAAACTGGAATGTACGAGCATCTTTCGATAGACAAGAAGCAAGTGCTTCACAGATTCCATCCGCGTGCTCCGAAATTGATTTACGAAATCAGTGGCGCACAAGAAAAATTAGTTGATGTTCGAGTTGAGCCAGTGGAAGTCGTTGAAATAAAAGTTCCTCTTAAATTTATTAAACTTTCTGACGAAGACATTGCAAATCTTCCGGATCTTGGCGCGGTCGCTTCTCTTCGCGATCAAATGAAATATGCAACGCAGGACTTAAACACTCGTCGCAGGAATGCTAATCTGTCTGGGTTTGCAGTTGATAAGGGAAAAAGAAGTTCTTCACGAAATGATGTCGCCGGCGGGATCGATCTTGTGGTTCAGGGTAAGAAGGTTGGGTTTAAGTTTCATCCCGAGACTGGATATTGGGTTAGCTGGGCCAACAAGGGCAACTTAGTTTATCATCCCACCGTTGGTGTTTCGCGTTTGTCGCTTAGTGAAGACAACAAATTAATGAGCGAGCCGATCGACTTTAGAAATTATTCTCCGGCAGGGTCATTTCAAAAGTAAAAATCGTAAAAAGTTATTGACGGGGTTTTAGCAAAAGATTGTTCCGGCACCGCGCGCGCGATTTCTATCACATGTATTTCGCAAGTATCGGCGCGACATTCAAACTAAGTTTCAAAAACCATTTTTGGTGAACATTCTATTTAAATTGCTCAGAAGTTAATTATACGCGACCAAAAAACACCGTGATAATGTGCTCCTTAACTATCGACCGAGGAGGTGTGATCATGAAGCTTAAGGCCAACAACATACTGGCGTTCGTTCAATCAACGAAAGGTATCTCTGCTCTTGAAAAGCTCGATAGCAATTCGTTACACCTCGAAGCTATCAAAGCTACTGATCTACATCAACAATCTGAAAGTTATTTGCTAGAAGTTTTAAGTGTCGTCGACGATCGACTGTTTTATCTCGAGTGCGGTGTCTCAAGTTTATATCAGTACTGCGTGCGCTTGCTTGGGTTGTCTGAATCTGTGTCGTATGCACTGATAACTGTTATTCGAAAAAGCAAAGATGTTCCCGAGCTAAAATCAGCAATTCATTCTGGAAGAGTAACCTTATTTAAGGCGAAAAAGATTTGCTCTGTCATCGATCAAACTAACTTTAAAGAGTGGATCGATCTGGCGGCCTGTGAAACTTCGCGAGTGATCGAAAAGTGCGTCGCGGGAGCCAACCCAAAGCAGCTTGTGAAAGAGTCGGTCGTTTACAAGACCGGTGACCTATTAGAATTTAAACTCGGCGTTAGCGAAGAATTTATTGAAGCCTTGGCGCAGGTGAAAGATATCCTATCGCAAAAGAAATCAAAGGCCGTTTCAAGCGAAGTGGCTTTGCTGCAGGTTATGCGAGAGTTTATTGAAAAAACCGATCCGGTGCAGAAGGCCGCAAGAGCGAAGGCGCGCCGCGAGAAATGCGCATCTCAACAAGTCCCGGGAACTGTTAAAAAATTAGCAACCAAGAGAGCGCCGATCAAGAAAGTTACTTTGCATGCGGTTGCGCTTCGCGATCAGAACCAGTGTACGTTTACTGCGATAGCGGGCTCTAAAAGACTGCGATGTGATCAAAAGCGATGGCTTGATGTGCATCACATTTTGCCGATTCACTTGGGCGGAAGCGATGACCTCGGGAACTTGACTACCTTTTGTAAAGCCCACCACAAGATGAGTCACCGAGCGGCCGATGGGCTTAACTAACGAAGTAGTTTTTGAAATGCTTCCCAATCAAGTATCGCAACGCCGAGCTCATCGGCTTTCTTAAGCTTGGAGCCAGCCTCTTCGCCGGCTAACAAGTAATCAGTTTTTTGGCTTATAGAACCTTGAGTTGTTCCGCCGTTCGCTTCGATGATGTCTTTTACTTCATCGCGGCCACGCGGAAGTGTTCCAGTGATGACAAATTTTTTGCCTTCAAGTTTGTTTGAGCCTTTGCCGCCAACGGGCTTTGCTTCAATGAAGTGAACGCCAAGTTTTAGAAGCTCTTTTACTTCTTTAACCAATATTTTGTTGTCGAAGGCAACCCGCAGAGACTGCGCAACCTTCTCGCCAATTCCCGGAACTTCAATTAATTCTTCAAGCGTTGCACTTGCGAGTTTGTCGAACTCTTTGAAGTACTTGGCTAAGTCTTTTGCGGTTTGTTCGCCGACGTGGCGAACACCGAGTCCGAAGATTAATCGCGCAAGTGTCGTCGTCTTGCTCTTCTCGATGTTGCTAATTAAATTTCCTGCAGATTTTTCGCCTTGTCGCTCAAGATTGAGAATCTGATCTTTCGATAAGCGATAAAGGTCAGAGAACGATTTTACCAATCCTTCTTCGACGAAAATCTCAATCAGACGATCCCCAAGCTTTTCCACATTCATCGCTCGTCGAGCGACGAAATGTTTAAGCGATTCTTTTAAGATAGCAGGGCAAACCGGATTCACACATCGAAGAACTACTTCTTCTTCGAGTTGAGTTGCAGGTGCTGAACAAATCGGACATTTTTTGGGGAGCTTGAATGGTTTTGAATCTTTTGGTCGCTTATTCAAAACCACTTCGACAATTTCGGGGATTACATCGCCAGCTCGCTGAATCACCACAGTGTCGCCGATGCGAACATCTTTTCGATCGATTTCGTCTTGATTGTGGAGAGTAGCGTTGGTGATGGTGACGCCACCAACCTTCACGGGCTCCATGATCGCTACTGGGGTGAGTGCGCCGGTTCGACCGACCTGAACATGAATGTCGACGACTTTTGTTTTACCTTGCTCCGGTTGAAACTTAGCGGCTGTTGCCCATCGCGGACTTCGCGCAACAAATCCAAGACGCTGCTGTAGTTCGTATGAATTTACTTTTGTCACGATGCCGTCGATATCAAACGGGAGATGAGGCCGCACTTTCTCGATAAACTTGTAATACTCAACTGCTTCATCAGCATCTTTGCAGAGCCAGCCTAGCGGTGGCCGCTTTCCCGCTTTCACGGCAGCTTCTGCTTGAGTGCGAAACTTCTCGAATGTTTTGGCC
Organism: Bdellovibrionales bacterium; assembly: GCA_043727635.1. Taxonomy (GTDB): domain Bacteria; phylum Bdellovibrionota; class Bdellovibrionia; order Bdellovibrionales; family JAMPXM01; genus JAYSYM01. The sequence goes on from JAYSYM010000638.1 coordinate 8,403, forward strand.
TCGGTCA
>JAYSYM010000639.1:0-8405 GCA_043727635.1 Bdellovibrionales bacterium
CCAAGCTTCATCAACATTAGAAACGAGATGGAGTGCGGGCTCGACTTGAGTCCCAAGACTTACGGCCTCGATCGTTAAAGCCGAATCATCAGCATAGGCTTCAGTTTCAATCCAAATTCCATCGGGTCGTAGGAAGTTAAGGTACGACAAATCCGAAACGAGCTCTGGGAACTCGACTAAAGACAGAACATTAATAGCAATCGAACTTGTCCCAGGCAATTGCGTCACCATCGAACGTTGCACATATTGAAACGTCGAACCGAAATTCAAACGTTCGAGTTCTTTCACCATTTTTTGCCCACGAGTATCATCGATATCACTTAAAGAAATTTTATTAAATCCGGCGCGAGTTAACGCGGCCACAATCACACGAGCTTCCCAAGTTGCACCCATGATAAAGACACTACTTCCGAGATCAAGATTTTTGAGATCGCGAACTAAAGTGCGAATTACACCCTCAAAATAAAAACAGCGGGGCCACCAAGCACCGGTGTCCGGCACAAACGCATCAGCGGCCTTCAAATTTAGAAGATCGGCTGGTAAGTCAGGAAAATATCTAAGTGCATGCTCGGCGTAGTCACTTCCTACTCGAATTTGAGAATATTTCTTCTTTGCTAACTCAATTGCCGAGCCAAAGTCGTCAGGCGCAGTCAGTGTCGGCTCGAACTGGTTTTCGAAGCCACATTTTTTTAATTCTTCGCTGAGTACTTTGAAACGCCACTCCGAAGGTTTCGCTGAAATTTCAGTCCACTTAGTCATTAAAGAACTTCCTGCGCTAAAATTTCTCGGCCACATTCAATGTCAGTTTTAATTTGCACGACAAGCTCAGCTGCTGATGAAAATTTCATTTCATCCCGAAGACGATTAACGAACTCAAGCTTCATCGGTGTCCCGTAAATATCTTCGGAAAACTCAAAGATGTGACACTCAACCGACATCGGAGCATCTTCAAAATTAAATGTCGGATTACGTCCGATATTGCAAACACCCTTAAGCCTTCGCACTTTTCCGCGCGGATCAGTCTGCAAATCTACAACTACTGCGTAGACACCAATCTTCGGCAAAGTTTCGGCGTGAACTTGCAAGTTCGCAGTTGGAACTCCAATAGTCCGGCCCCGCCCTACACCGCGCTCAACCAGGCCCTCAAGATAAAAACATCGTCCCAGGTAGCGACGAGCAGCTGCAACTTCTCCGGCAGCAACACACTCTCGAATCAGAGTGCTTGATATAATTTTCCCTTCATCTTCAAAGGGAGGAATAATTTCAACTTTGAAACCATGAACCGCCGCTTGCGCACTCATCACATCAAGCGACCCTTTGCGATTCGCACCAAAACTAAAATCGTAACCGATGATTACTTTTGCTGGAGCAAATGGCTTTACTACCCAATCGCTCACAAACTGAGTTGCTTCGACTTGCGAAAACTCACGGGAAAATGGTTCGACCACTAAATGCGTGATTCCAAGTTGCTCGAGCTGTCGACGCTGATCCTCGAACGAAAAAAGCCGCTTCAACTGTTTATCGGGATGCAAAACTTTAAGCGGATGAGGATCAAACGTCATCACTACGGCGGGCCCGCCGACTCGCTTGGCCTCGGCAACCACCCTCTCTAAAAGCGCCCGATGTCCTCGATGAACGCCATCAAAGTTCCCGATTGTAAGGACTGAGCCGCTAAGCGGAGCGCTGAAGCTATGAATTCCAGGTATAATTTGCACGCGTCCTCTAGTCTTATCGAGCTACTCTCAAAATGGCTATATTCCCTTGAAAAATCAACAAGCTAAGCTAGCAGAGTGCCTGCAAAGCTGCTACATTGCGTCACCGTAAGTGATAGAGGAAGTTTTGAAGACGATTTCAGTGCCGTTTCACATCAAACGACTGTTGGTTTCAGCACGCCAACTTATTCGCACAATTTGGGCGACCAAAGCATATTGGCTGCGCGCTTTCTTTTGTTGGATCGTCGGCGCGGCACTCCTCTTCAACGAAGAGAACACAAATTACGATACTCGGTTTAATCTGCGCGGAGAAAAACCAGCAGACTCGCGAATAGTCATTATCGATATTCCCGAGCGCGAATGGGTTGAAATGCATAACGCTACCCGCAACATGCTAAGGCCTCTTAAAGAAGTGACCAACCTCACCGACAGTTTTTTCTGGAACGAAGAAACTTGGACTCAGCTGCTTACAACGATTTTGAAATACGATCCCGCGGCAGTCGGCGTAACGTTCTTCTTTGGCGACAACATCGCTTCCCCTGACTTGAGTGATTCGCAGAGAAAAATTTTTGAGGACAGTCGACTGGTCTGGGCAGCTGAACTTGATGACGGCGGGCGAGTTCGAATCCCAAGTTTTGCTACGAGTTATAATCGCAACGTCGGCGTTAAAAACATTCACGCTGATAACGACGGATTAGTTCGGCGGGTTTCTTCACCGCTTGTGCAGATTCCCCATTTCTCTGCCCGCCTCGCGCAAGTTTCTGGAATCAACGAAGCTGACTCTAACTTCAAACTTTCGCGTGATCATTCAAGCCGCTTGATCAACTATGCCGGAACAGGCCGCTCGTTCAAAGTAATTCCATTTCAAGAAGTGATGATGAAGCAGATCTCTCCCGAAGACTTAAAGGGGAAAATCGTCATCATCGGTACCGGAGTTTTAACTACGGGCTCTAGCGCTGCTGATCAACTACTCACACCTCTCGGAAGAATGAGCCGCGCAGTAGTCCTAGCAAACATTACTGATAATACTATCGGCGGCAAATGGGTTGAGCGATTTCGGCATGGATTCTACTTAGTCTTTCTAGGCTTCGTAGTCCTTATCGCACTTTACATCATCGCTTCATATCCTCAACAAATTGCCCTCATGTTCTTTCTTTGGATCGCAACTTTAATTGCTTCGATCTCGGCTTGGCTTTTCGATTCTGCCTACTATTGGTTCCCGGTTCTTTCTCCGCTTCTCGTCATGGCACTCACTTACGTCGTCTTCTTAAGTTATCAAGTTGCATTCAATGAACGCAAAAGCTGGCGCCTGGAACAAGAAGCGATTTATCACGCACAGATCGAACAGCTGAAAAATAATTTTGTGAGCATGATGAGTCACGACCTAAAAACTCCGATTGCGAAAATCCAGGCAATTGTGGATCGTCTCTTATCTCAGGCTCCTGACGATAGTCTTTCGACTGACCTCAAAAACTTAAGACGATCAAGCGATGACCTGCACAAATATATCCAATCAATCTTGCAGGTAACGAAGGTTGAAGCAAAAGAGTTCAAGATCAGAAAAGAAGTGACTGACTTGAATGAGAATATCGAGCGAGTTGTTGGACACCTCGTGCCTTTGGCGCAAGAAAAACAGATTCGCATTGAGTCACACCTCGAACCGATGTTCTCGGTAGAACTCGACACGACGCTGATTCAGGAAGTGATCTTGAATTTGGTTGAGAATGCGATCAAATACACTCCGCCAGGTGGCCAAGTGACGGTGACTTCACAAGAGAAAGATGACAATGTCTTTTTCATCGTCGAAGACACTGGCCCAGGCATTCCCCCCGACGAACAATCTCAAATTTGGGAAAAGTTCACTCGCGGAAGCCAAGTGCTCACCGAAACGGGCGGCAGTGGCTTAGGACTTTATTTAGTTAAGTACTTTATTGAATTACATGGTGGCCAAGTGTTTCTCGAGAGCACTTTAGGCAATGGAACCAAAATCGGATTCTCGATCCCGATTGCCGAGGAGGCAAGCACATGAAGCAACATCTCAATGCTCTCATAGTTGATGACGAACCAGAATTACGAAAATCCGTAATTAGCGTTCTTACTAATTCAATGCCCGACTTCACTTTCAAGATTGCTGAAGCCGGCGACGGTAAAGAAGCGTTCGAAAAGTTCAAGCAAGGCGACTGGGATATCGTTTTGATGGACGTTCGTATGCCCAACATGGATGGCCTTGAAGCTTTGAAAGCAATTAAGGAAGAAGATCCACGCACCTTCGTTGTCTTGATGACTGCACATAGCAATTTAAAAGACGCCGTTAGCGCAATCAAAGAAGGCGCTTACGACTATTTAGAAAAACCAGTGCAACCACAAAAGCTTATTGAAATCGTTAACCGGTCAATTGAAGCTCGCGAGATGATCTCGAGCCTAGCTGTCAGCAACCCAATTTTCGATGACGACGTCGAAAGCGAATTCGTTGGCAGCTCACAAAAAATGAAAGAAGTCTTCAACCTCATCTATCGCCTTTGCAAAGTCGATACGACAGTTCTGGTTCGCGGCGAGAATGGAACTGGTAAAGAGTTAGTTGCGCGCGCAATTCACTACAACTCCCCTCGTAAAACTGGCTCGATTGTTGCGATTAACTGTGGCGCGATTCCTGAGAACCTCATGGAGAGTGAACTCTTCGGTCACGAAAAGGGATCGTTCACCGGCGCTCACGAGCGAAAAATCGGAAAGTTTCAGTTGGCGAACAACGGAACGATTTTCTTAGATGAAATCGGTGAACTTCGCCCAGATATGCAGGTCAAACTTCTTCGCGTACTTCAAGAACGCAAATTCGTTCCGGTGGGCGGGAACCGCGAAGTAAAAACCGACGCTCGAATCATCGCAGCGACGAATCGCAATTTAGAGAAAATGATTGAAGAAGGTACTTTCCGCGAAGATTTATTCTATCGCCTTAACGTCATGCCGATCTTCTTGCCGCCTTTGCGCGAACGCCTCGACGACCTTGAACACTTGGTCAGTTTCTTCATCAAGAAGTTTGCTAAGCCTCACGGGCGCAGTTTAACTGGTGTTTCTGAAGAGGCCTTAAAAGCAATGAAGAATTATCGTTGGCCGGGAAACATTCGCGAACTTGAGAATGCTATCGAGCGCGCATACATTGTTGAGAACGGCGACCGCATCAGTGCACACTCTCTTCCTGATCAAATAAAAAATGCTAAAGGACAAGTGGATCTGCCTTTAAACAAAGGCTACTCAGGACCTCTTGATTTCGAAGCATTCAAAGAGCAGGCAGAAAAGGATTTCATCATTAGCGCTTTGAAATCGACTGGCGGCAAAATCAACAAAACCGTTGCCGAAGCGAACATTCCGAAGAACACACTTCTTCGCAAGATTCGTAAGTACAACATCAACGTCCGCGACTATTCTAAGGAGTAGCTTATCGCTACTATTCGAAGGAGAAACTTTGAATTTTACTAACCTCGCTCACTACGTCGCTCCGTTTATGGGTCTCGTTACTCTGATGATCGGAGTTGGCGCTGTCATTCGACCTAAGCAAATGGCAGTTAAGTTCGGAATTGCAGCAAGTGAATCGGCACTCCCCTACGTCGTTAGCACTGGCATTCGCGATGTGTTCATCGGCCTTACAGTTCTGATATTATTTTATTTATCGGAATGGCAAGCGCTCGGGGCAGTAATTCTTTGCATCGCTCTTGTCGCGATTTCCGATTTTCTAGTAGTGCGAAAGCATGGCGATCGACGAACGTCATTAGTTCATCTCGCTGGCGCGGTTGCAGTTACAGCCTATGGCCTCTGGCTATTGCTCAACTCCTAAAGCGCAATGACAATATACCAACATTCTTGCCAATATATTGTCATTACAGACGTGCCACATCAGCGAAACGCTTTTGGTGTCACGTGACACTCTGCAAAGTTTCAATCACACTGAGCCGCGCGCTCTCGCAATCTTTCTCATGTTTCATCCTATGATGAGCTGAACATAGCGTTTCTAAGTTTTCCAACGAGTGCTCGCCACCCAAAGCAAATTCTCGAACATGATGAATTTCAAGCCAACGCTTCGAGTTGCATTGCTTCCCTCTACGGTCGACGTAACTGCATTGCGCTCTATCGCGCAGATTAACAGCGTGCATGATTGCAGCAGGTATATAACGAGACAGCTCTGTCCCGTTCCTGTCACCGTCACTATTGTGTCTGTCGTCGTGGCTAGTGTTTTCGTCATGCCGCTTTAGGATTTGCCATTGCCACCGCCAGCTCCACTGTTCGGCAAGAACAAGACTCAGCCAATTCAATCCATTCTTTGCTATTGCCGACCTCAAGAACCGAACAGATCTTTCTAGCCTTAGAAATCGTAAGTTTACCGGAGCGCACAGCAGCCGACAAAGCGGGAACTTCAAACGACTTGCGTACAACGCAAATAAAGTCTTTTGTAATCTGCGGCGATAGCTCAAGAAGCTCGACACAATAGATATACAAACTTGGAACTTCAAACTGCTCATAAATTCGATGACCTTCGACCTTGAGTAAGGCCTCAAAAAGTTTCTGGTAATCTTCTTTAATATTTTTCGCGACACAAACTGCTTCTTCGTGAATCTCGTTGAAACTCGGTTTTCCGGCTACAAGCTGCAAAGCAAACATCTCAAACTCCACTCGCAAAATTACAAAACCGTTCACAAACAATTATGTAACACGACATTTTGAAATCGATTATTTGCAGTTTTTCGTTTTGGCTTTCTCTTTTGAAAAGTCAACCTGCTTGCCATCTGTTACGCCTACATCGGCTACTACGATGCTAAAAAATGAAAGCTGTCCTCGATCGTAATTATCAAACAATCTCGGCACACGTCGACTCCTGTGAACTTGAAAAACATGTCAAACAAAAATTTCTCATATTTCAAAGCAACCTGTTTTTGAAGGTGTCACGTGACACTTCTTCCAATCAATTGAACGAACCAACACGTTGATATTTTCGTCGGAGTAAAACTAAAATTGTAAACATTGATCAGTAGAAACTTTTTTTGAGAGTCAACGAGACACATTCGCGGGAGTGTCACGTGACACCTTACGATCCCCAGTGAATCACCAGCGAATCGATAATGGATCTTCAAGCGTTTTGAAATCAACGAACTAACAAAATGATTTCATTTTTTGAAACACGATTTGCTGGGACTGTTGGGAGTTGTCAGGTGACACCCTCAGAACTTATCGTCAGAAATGAACTTGTAAGTCTACTCATCGGAACAAAATTGAAAATGTTTGAAAGATATTGAGGCTAGCTCAGCAATTGAAATTACCGAAGCGACTAAATTTACCGCAACAACTCGCCCGCAGCAGCCGTAACCGACCCCGCATCGACTAGCTTCATACACTCATGCGTTCCGATCGGACACTTCTGAGAGCCATGCTTGCCGCAAGGTCGACAAGACAAAACCGAATGAACAACTCGGGCGCGAGTCTGCCATGGACGATATCCTTGTTCGAGCACCGTTGGGCCAAACACACTCACTGAAGGAGTGCCAGCACATGCAGCCATGTGCATCGCGCCACTGTCATTGGTGAAAACTAATTCAGCTGCAGCCATGATTTGTGCTGACTCCCAAAGTGTTTTTGAGCCGGCTAAATTTGCTAATCGATCAGCCGGTGCCATCGAGCCCTTCATCGCCTGCATCTTTATTTTTTCGCAAATCTCTCGCTCATCCGCTGAACCTAGCAAGTACACGATCTTACCCTGAGATAAAAATTGCCGAGCCACTTCAGTAAACCCTTCTTCGGTCCACTTCTTTGTCGCCCACACGCTTCCGGGAGAAAGAACGACTGCTTTTTGCTTCGATGATTTCAAGCTTGGAATTTCCATCGATGCCCACGATGGGACACTTTTTAATATTTCGGTGCGCACAACATTTTTTTTGTCTTCAAGCTTTGACAGTCTTCGATAAATATTTTGATTCAGTTTCGGCTCATACTCAAAAACTTCGTCGGTACGCTGAGACGACAAAAGAACTAACTGCCTCAAAGCTTCAGGCAAATGCATCGGACGTTCAACTGCCTCGTTGAAGACGAGTTTGCCGAGCAAGCTGCGATAGCCAACTTTTCGCGAAGAGTTGAGCTTTCTCGTTAAAATTAATGACCGCGGCGACTGGTGTGGGCAGTAAATTACGTGCCATGCTTGCGCCGCAAGCCGATCTTCGACAGCCTTCCAGGCCGACTCCGAAGACTTATCAGCTTCGACTACTTCATCGACTAGCGAAGCCGATCGCATGAAGTCGCCTAAACCTTTGCGACACAAAAGTGTCACGCGGGCGTCTGGGTGCTCGCTCTTCAAAGCCCGCAATGTCGGAATCGACAAAAGCAGATCGCCAACAAAGGCTGTTTGAATGAAAAGGATTTGATTCATCTATCTGAAGTTATACGCCAGCTTCGAATGAATCGCCATCTGAGTTTTGCTCGCCAAGTTCATTGGCGGCGCCACTCTCGATAGGGTCACTCTCGATAGCCTGACGCTCGTTTTCGAACGCCACCATTTGGCAGCCATGCATAACGGCTTCTTCGAGCTGTTCTAAAGACACCATGTCGTAACACATTTGAGTTTTATTGCAGCTGCGCTTCCAGCACGGTCCGCAAGTAACTTGCGATAAGATTCTCACTCCGCGGTCATAAAGATCGATCTCTTGCGAACATGTC
>JAYSYM010000640.1:0-2726 GCA_043727635.1 Bdellovibrionales bacterium
ATGCCAATAAGATTTTGCTCATAAACACTCCATTATCTCTTTGCTTTAGCTTGGGCCATTTCACGTTTAGCGTCTTTCTCCTTGAGAGACTGACGCTTGTCGCCCACCTTTTTGCCTTTCGCTATGGCGATTTCTATCTTCACGCGACCATTTTTAAAATAAATTTTAGTCGGCACACAAGAGAGACCTTTTTCGGTGAGGTACTCCTCGATTTGATTTAACTCGCTCTGATTTAATAACAATTTTCGTAAGCGTTCGGGGCTGTGATTGTTGTAGCTGCTCGATTTATATTCGCTGATGTGGGCGTTTTGCAAAAATGCTTCGCCGCGGATAATAGCGACATACGAATCTTTTAAATTAATTTGGCCAGCACGAAGTGATTTTACTTCGCTGCCCGTAAGCACCATTCCGGCTTCGTAGGTGTCCTCCAAAGAATAATCAAAGCGCGCCTTTTTATTTTCAGCGATCAGCTTCAGGTTATCTTTTTTTGGAGGTGATTTGACTGACTTGACTGGTGGTTTTGCCACTTGAGCTACCCTCTTGCCTTTAATGCATTCTCATAAAGACGTAAGTAGGTGGGAGGGTCAAGCTCTTCGGCTCGGGCGGTCGGTAACAAGCCTGTGACTTCGAATACCTTTGCCCAAGCTTCCCCATCTAGGCCGCCCCAGCCACTAACTAGGTTTTTCATCATCAATTTTCGACGATGAGCAAAGGCCGCCTTCACAAGTTTTAAAAAGTCTTGAGGAGTTCCGCTGCTCGGTAAAACTCGGTTCGCCAACTCGAATGTTACAACTCGACTTACTACATTGGGCGCTGGGTAAAACTCGCGCGGAGAAACTTCGATGAGGTTGGCCATCGTCCAGAATGTTTGCGCAATGACCGATAATAGACCGTAGGCATCGGTGCTTTTCTTTGCGAGCAATCTTTGTGCTACTTCTTTTTGAAACATCAAAATCATTTGCGCGATACCAGCGGGCTCCATCGAACGCTCGATCACAAGGCTTGATGAAATTTGGTACGGAAGATTGCTCACTAGCAAAGTTCCTGGCTCAAGATTTAGGGTTCTCCAATCAACTTTCAAAGCGTCGGCCTCGGTTAACTTAATTCCCCGCCCGCGCCAGTATTCTGAAAATGTTTTATCAAGTTCAATCACTTGAAACGCGACACCAAGTTCAATCAACGATTCGGTGAGCGACCCAAGACCAGGACCAATCTCAATTAAATTCTCGGGCTTACATCTTTTAGCTGCGTCCACAATTTTAGTTACAGCTCTCTCAGAAATTAAAAAATTCTGTCCAAGCGAGCGTTTCGGCTCAACACCGAGTTCGCGAAGTCGATCATAAATTTTGTCTTTAGTCAGAATCAGCGCCAACTTAAACCCCAATTAAAAACACAGTTAAAAACCCAGTCAAAAAGCAGACCCGATTGGTGCCTTCGGCGATGGCCCAAGATCTTGATTTGAAGTTTCGCCTCTGTTTAATCGCAAAATTCCTGCGTAACCAATCATCGCAGCGTTATCGGTACAGTAGCGAACCGGAGGAACTACCAGCTGTACTCCCTCGGCAGCAGCCCAAGTTTGTGCTCGAAAGCGCAACCGTGAATTTGCACTCACGCCACCAGTTAATACGGCGCGCTTAGATTTTGTTCGCGCGCAACCTTGCTGCAAACGCATTACTAAAACATCAACGATCGCTTCTTGAAACGAGGCACAGAGATCAGAAAGCAATGACCCATCCGGTAATTTTTTCTCGCGCCACATCTGCAATTCTCTCTTCAATTGTTCACGTTGTGGGACAGGCAAGTTCTCAACAGCTCGCTGGCCAGAAGTTTTTAAACCTGAGAAAGAAAAGTTGTAAGAACTGTCTCGACTTAAAGCGCGCGGAAAGCTGAACGCATCTACTCGACCGCCCTGAGCTGCAACTTGATCGACAAAAACTCCGCCTGGGAATCCAAGACCAATCATCTTCGCAAATTTATCAAATGCTTCGCCTGCAGCATCATCAAGGGTGTGACCCAAAACTTTGTAGTCACCAAGTCCGACAATTTCGTACAAAGAAGTATGACCACCACTAATCGCGAGGCCCACATACGGGTAATTAAAATCTTCTGGCGGAGCATAACTAGCATCTTTTAAAAAAGGCGCAAGCAAATGCCCCTCGAGATGATTCACTCCAATAAATGGCTTTTCCTCGGCAAGAGCTAAAGACTTGATGCTCACCATGCCCACTAACAATGATCCAATTAACCCAGGAGCTGAAGTCACAACAAAGCCATCTATCTTACTTAAAGTAAGACCGCTTTGTTTTAAAGCTTCATCAATAATCGGTAAAAGATAGTGAGTATGGTTGCGCGACGCAATCTCGGGAACAATTCCGCCAAACGGCAAATGAGCTTGAACTTGAGAAGCAGAAACGACGGAACGTACAAACCCCTCAGCTGTCACTATTGCAGCTGAAGTGTCATCGCAGCTGGTTTCAACTGCCAGTACGTTCTGAAATTTCATTTTTTACTTCTTTAATCCAGCAAGACGAGTCTTCGCCTTTTTTGCATCGGCAGACTTAGGAAATTTCGCGATCACTTCTTCATAGAAAGCGCGAGCGTCGTCGTTGGCACCAAGCTCTTGAAAACAAACACCAATTTTATAGGTCGCTGTCGGAAGACTTTTGCCCTTCGGAGCCACTTTGCGATAGCGCTCGTAAGCTAGAGCAGCTTCTTGCCATTTTTTT
>JAYSYM010000641.1:0-2724 GCA_043727635.1 Bdellovibrionales bacterium
ATTTCCGCGAGCATGGACGATACTTCATCAACATGAAAGGCGTCGATCTCGGCGGCGGCGGAATGACAGGCCACTTTGAGAAGATAATCGATTGCGAGCAAATCGTCATGACCGATAAATTCGCTGACCAAGATGGAAAGGCAATCTCTGCGGCAGAAGCAAAAATGCCTGGAGTATGGCCAGAAGTTATCTACATCACTTTTGACTTTGAGAGCTTCGGTGAAAACAAAAGTCGTTTCCGCCTCTCGCAATCAGGAGTTCCAAACGAAATGCATAAAGACTGCATCCAAGGCTGGGCAGAATCGTTTGATAAGCTCGCGAATTATCTTAACGGCGCAGCCGGCGGCAATCAGCACATCACGTAAGCAGCGACGTAGAACTTGGCACGTGCCAAGTTCTAGCGCTATACTCCATCGCTAATGTTTAAAACTAAATCGCTGGAGCACTATTTTAAGCCCGAAGTTCGCAACCGCGGCGAAGACTATTACGACGAAGATGCGATTTATTTGTCGCAGGCAACTGACACCGATATTGCTGCGGTAATCAAAGCAACTCCGCCGATTCGAATTACCCTCGCTTCAAAATCGATCAGCGATCCAACATTCACTGTGGCCTGCAGCTGCACTTCTTCGCAAAAAGGCCAGCTCTGCAAACATATTTGGGGAACGATTCTCACTGCAGCCCTCGACTATCCCGATTTTTTTGATTCAAAAACAGATTTGTTAAAAGCGGAAGCTTCTACATCAACAAAGGCAAAGCGAGAAGTCTCTGCTTCGCAAAAAGAATTCCAAGACAAGCTAAAGGCAAAGCAGTCTGATCATCGAAAAGAACAATACCAGAAACTAAAATCCGAAAAGAAATCGAAGAAAAGCTCTGTCGGCGCATCACATCAGACCAACTACAATGAAGCCGCCGAAGAAGCGCTAAAATATTTTTCAGAGAATGGCTTCGAACTGAGTCATCCAATCAACATCGAAGCCCTTCGATCAGCAAAAAAGCTTTTGTCGCGAGTCTTCCACCCCGATAAAGGCGGAAGCCACGACGAGGCTTTACAGCTGAACAAGCACTTCGACGTCTTGGCTGCTCTACAAGAAAATAGATAATCCGATTCTGAACCCAACTCCACCTTCAGGCACAGAGCTATCACCACCAAAGTAATAAAGGCCTCTGATTGACGGTCCAACGGCTACACTTGGGCTCATGAAGAAATCGATTCCTATGCCAGTGTCTCCGGCAAAGTAAGTCTGCTGATTGCCCGATGGGTTGACCCACAAAATTGCCTGGTCGAGATAAACAACCGATCGGCTAATTTGCATGATGTACCAAGTAAAGCCCGGGCCGAACTGCACTTCGGTCGCCGCGCGATTCGAATCAATGTAAGTGATTCGCCCTCCGACTGAGAAGCGATTCATAATGAAATACTCAGCGCGTGGAGTAAGTACTAAAGAGCGAAGGCCGGTCTTCTCGTTTGAGCGAAAATAATTTCCTTCGCCGCCGATTTCCCAATTGCCTTTGTTGATCATAATTGGAAGCTCTCGAACTTCGGCTGCATCTTGAGCAGATGCAGGTGACACTGAAAGTAATGTGCTGAGGGCTAGTAGATAAATTAATCGTCGCATTGAAATCTCCCCTAATTAAAGTGGACGAACCATACATTGATACCAGTCACATTAACCAGCCGCCGAGCCATATGTGCACGATAAAAAACGAATTAGCACAAAACTAAACAAGTTTAGAGAGCCTTTGCAGACACTCTATCTACTGCATAGATAATTGCATTTTCCAGTGACGACTCGAGCCTTGTAGAATCGCGTATGTGGGTTAGCCTCAACCGTTGACGATGAACCTTTCGACTGAGGACTAACGAATGTCAAAAACTCCTAAGAAAAAACCTTCCTCAAAGCGCAAGCAATTACTTAAGTGCCCCACCGGGATCAAAGGTTTTGACGAAATTACAGAAGGTGGGCTTCCAAAAAATAGAACCACTTTAGTTTCTGGCGGTCCCGGCTCTGGTAAAACTCTTTTGGGGATTGATTTTCTAGTTAACGGAGCGCTCAACTTCAAAGAGCCTGGTGTGTTCATGTCCTTTGAAGAGACCGAAGAGGAACTTTATAAAGATGTGGCTTCTCTCAATTTAGATTTACAAGGGCTTGTTTCACGAAAAAAAATTCGAATAGAGCATGTACTTTTGGAGCGCAAAGATATTCAAGAGAACGACTTTAATCTTGAAGGGTTACTAGTACGTTTGGAACATGCGATTGATTCTGTTGGCGCGAAACGAGTTGTTTTAGATTCTATCGAGTCACTCTTTGCTGGCATCACAGATCTTGGAATTCTTCGCTTAGAAATAAAAAGACTTTTCAGATGGCTTAAAAATAAACAAGTGACGGCAATTGTTACCGGCGAGCCTGCGCAAAACTCTTTTACTCGTCATGGCCTGGAGCAGTACATTTCTGACTGTATAATTCTTCTAGATAACAGAGTTAAAGAACAAATTTCCATCCGTAGAATTCGTATCATTAAATATCGTGGCTCAAATCATGGAACAAACGAATATCCGTTCGTCATTGATAAAGATGGGCTTTCTGTTATTCCGATCACGTCGGCGGGGCTTGATCAACCAGGCACAGCGCAAAAAGTTTCGACAGGAATTCCGTCGTTAGATAAATTGTTCAAGGGAGGCACCCCGGGTTATACCAGAGGAAGTACGGTACTTGCTTCAGG
>JAYSYM010000642.1:0-8345 GCA_043727635.1 Bdellovibrionales bacterium
TGAACTGCTCTCGGACCATCGATCAACAAGAAATAAATTGTTAGAAGAATTACGAACGTTGAAATTATGAGGCCGGGAATGTCGGCGATCAGTCCCTGGGCAAGTCCCGTTAAAAAAATTGCAGCCGCCTGAACGGTTTTTAGCGTGAAGGTTTTTATCTGGGACTGGCTAAGTGGAACAATTTCCTGAATGCGCGCCAGCCAATTATCGAATCCAAAAATCTCCATCACTTGATTTGGATTAATTGCTTGGCCAGGAGGCGGCGCTTGAAAAGCAGCTTGCACAAGGGCAACCTTTTCAACCGCGACGTCGATGCCAAGATAGATGACAAGCGTGAATGGGACTAGAAATACGATTAAAAAGCCGAGCGTGAGCAAGAGCGCGCGAATAGAAAGTGGCATGCGCGGAGTTCTCCATCGCATCAAAAGGGGATATAGAATAACTGCGAAGATCGCGCCCATGACGACAGGCTTTACAAAAGTTAGACAAAGCCAAAGCAACAACAAGGCAGTCGCAAGTACAAACCACCACCTAAGATCGTGATACTTTCCGGCGCGATCAGCGACAGTTTGTCGTTTTTGAGTCGAGAGTGCCCAATCACCAATCGAAGGACGTGTGCTTTTCATTCCCAGAACGGTAGCAAAACTTAAATGTAAACGCTATCGCTTTGCATCTTCAACGGGCTTGCCTGTACCCTTTTGAACGCCCTGTGCTCTTTCACGATCTTCGCTCGTGCGATTGAGCTCAGGCTGCTCGGTGTCGCGGTGAAGGCTACTTTCTCCGTGAACCTGGGTCGCTCTAATGTCTTCTTGCTGACGAGCGTAATCAGCAGGTGTGCGCGTGTCGTAGTTCTTTTTCGAATCCATGGGGCCCTCGCTCTTCCGTTACAGATAGGATAGACAAAACCCGTCGGAGGTAACATGATGTTGACGTCGAGAGTTGATGTATCTTTATGCACAGGGCTCTCGTCAAAATTAGGAGTGTTTTTATGTCGCTGAAAGTTCGTTTAGCTCTTTTAGTTTTAGGTGGATTGATTTCTGCTTGCGCAACTTCTCCGACCGGAAGAAAGCAGCTGATATTACTAGGTGACTCGCAGATGAATGCCATGGGCGTTCAAGCCTTCACGCAAATGAAACAGGAAACTCCGGCTGAAACCGATCCAAAGATTACTGCTTATGTGAGGTGCGTAGTGACTCCGTTGACAAAAGTCGTCGATGCCGATGGCAAAGGTCGCAACTGGGAAGTTGTGGTCTTTAAATCTGATCAGGTAAATGCCTTTGCACTTCCGGGAGGAAAGATCGGTGTGTACACCGGACTTTTCAAAGCAGCACAAAATGCTGATCAGCTTGCAGCCGTCGTTGGTCACGAGATCGGTCACGTCCTCGCTCGACACGGATCAGAGCGCGTATCGCAGGCACTTGCGGCACAAGGCTTACTAACAGCTGGCGGCGCTGTAGCAGGTTCCGAAAGTAAGCGAAACCAGATTATACTTGGGTTGGCTGGAGTTGGAGCGCAAGTCGGTTTGCTGTACTATTCGCGTGATCAAGAATCTGAAAGTGATTTGATTGGAATCGATATCATGGCTCGAGCCGGATTCGATCCGCGTCAGTCTGTTGCCCTTTGGCAAAATATGAAAACTGCAACAGGCGGAAAAGCTGCGCCTCCAGAATTTCTGTCGACTCACCCATCGAACGAACGACGGATTCGAGATCTACAGGCGAATATCCCGAAAGCAATGCCGGCTTACGAAGGTGTGAAAAGCAAACCGGCATGTAAATTATAAAAAACTAGTGAAGCTTTGAGCTGTTAACTAATTCCGACTCGATTTTTACAACTTTGTTGTAAAGACCCATAATAAGAATGCTCGGCACCCAAAGACCGAAGAAGTTTCCGAGCGGACGCTTGTTGAAGAACAGCGTTGTCACTGCAGACAATCCCATCGCAGCAAATGCTAAACCAAGATAACCTACGCTTGGTATCTTTGCCGTTTGGTTTTCGATAACGCGAGTAATCTTGTCTTCTTTAATGTTCGGACTGACCTGACGGTTTTTTGCGGCCGCCATGTCTGTCTTTAGCTCTGATCGTAAATCCATATATACCTCCGGTGAATCGTTAAAACACGATGGAACGAGGCTAACATGGACTTCGGATTGGGTTCTCTCGAAACTGTCGCGAAAATATTTAGAGCTGCAGACACTCTGGGTTTGTGAGGGAAAGTCCCGTCTTTTCAAACATCATTTGCCAATTCTGCGGCCAAACTGAATTTAAGTTTATCTGAATTGCAGGCTCATCAATTTTGAGAGCACTCGCTCGAAGCATGAGACCTTGCACGCCGAGTTGTTCTCGGAAGAAACGATTGTGATGGGAATCTCCGTGCTCGCAGTCGCCGACGATTGGATGCGAAAGGCGTGCGAAGTGTCTTCTGATTTGATGGAACCTGCCGGTAACGGGCATTACTTTTACAAGTGAGTACCGAGTTGTGGCGTGTCTCTTGCCAACTGCGAACGGCAACTCAACTTTGCTAATCACTTCATAATCGGTAATCGCATTGTACAGCTCACCAGTTGAGTCGCTCTCGAGAGGGATTTCGATTCTCGCCTTTTCTTCAGCGAGAAATCCGCGAACGACTGCGTAGTAAGTTTTTTGCGAACGGTGTTCGGAAAATGCCTTACCAAATTGCCTCGCGCTTTCAGGACTAAGTGCGAAAAGTAAAATTCCGCTCGTCCCTACATCTAAACGATGGACCGGGTAAACATATTGCCCAATTTGATTTCGAAGAAGTGCTAGGCACACGATGTCTCGCGACACTCTCCTTTGAGGAAATTCAGGCTGATGCACATGAAATCCAGATGGCTTATCAATTGCGACGTATGACGGATCTTGAGCCAAGATTGAAAATTTTGTTGGCACTATCGGCTCAGTAATTTGAGAATCCATAAACTTTTCCCATATCTCTGATTTCTTCGATTTTGTCGTCGAAATCAGACCAGTCGTCGTCGGTAGCAATCTTTGACCAAATGGCCTCGATTTCGTCAATCAGCATCGAGGTTGGGATACGACTTTTGAAATAAAACCCGTCGAGCTTCTGCTCGACCCCGCCCAGCGGCAGCGTCTTTCGCAGCATTTCTTTGAAAGGTAAGAAATCTTGCCGTTCGTAGCTTTGCGATGCAGGACTCGCCTTCGCTCTCGCCTCGCTTAGCATTCCCCCATACCAATCAAAATAAAACTGATCATATCCGACTTGTGAGGACTTCATAAACTCAAACGCAGTTTGCAGAAACTTCGCGGGAGCATCGACTTCCGATTGTAAAACCGAACCATCGACGCCAAGCCTTCGGCAGAAGAGCTTAAAGAAGTCAGCATTGAATCTCACGATAAACTTTCCAAGCGCTGCCCTCAAGGAAGCTGTCGCCGATTCAGGATCAGCCTCAATTTCTTTCTCAGGAATAAGCAACGCTAAACACGAGGCGAGTTGTTCGAGGTTCCAAATGCAGCTCTCAGGCTGCCGTCCAAAAGAATAGAGGCTTGAGTGATCGAAGTATGCGGCGGTAAACGACGGATCGAAGTGCGGCAAGAATCGATAAGGTCCGTAATCGAAACTCTCACCCGTGATGTTCATGTTGTCGGTGTTGAGAACTCCGTGGACAAACCCCGCAATCATCCACTGCGCGCAAAGCGCTGCGGTGTTTTCGGTTACGGCTTCAAGGAACTTAGCAGCTAGTTCGCGAGTGTCGAGTCGATGTGTTTTCCAGCTCGCTTCTTGTAGCCCAAATTCTCTTGCGAGGTCCGGATAATAATATGTCACCGAGTATCTAAGAAGTTGCTCGATGAGATCAGGGATTCCTTGAACTGCGGGCCGTTGAAATGATCCAAACCTGATATGTGAATGATTCAGTCGAACGAGTACTGCCGATCGTGTTGGCGAAGGTTCATCATTGCGCTCGAGATTCTCGCCGGTTTCTATAACACTAAAAGTTTTTGAAGTATTCACTCCAAGTGCTTCTAGCATTTCGGTTGCGAGCGCTTCTCTCATTGCACCTTTGAGCGTAAGCCGTCCGTCCCCACTTCTCGACCAGGGAGTTTGGCCACTCCCCTTTGTTCCCAAATCAAGAAGTCTGTTTTGTTGATCTCTTAGTTGTGCAAACAGGAATCCTCGGCCATCCCCTAAGTCAGGATTGTAAGTTCGAAATTGATGACCGTGGTATCTCAAAGCCAATGGCTCCGGCAAGTTTTTCTCTAGTGGCTCAAAGTGTGCGAAGTGCTTAACCCACTGCTCATCTGTTAGCTTTCCAAGTCCTAGTTTTTCCGCGTGGCGCTGATTTCTGAAACGAAGTATCGCCTTTGGAAAATTGGCGGACTTCACTATGTCGAAAAACTCGCCTCCAAGTTCTTGATGATGAGTTTCTGGCTTGTACTTCGAATCTTTTAACATACGAGTACCTTACGGCGGTTACAACTGCGAGGCAATTGCCGTGTCACTTTGCTAGGTCAGAAAACTAACGAGCAATGTGTCACAAAACAACTCGTCACGTGACGAGTTCCGCGTATTAAAATTTTCTCGCATAACTGGGATTCATATTTTTTCGATTGCTCGAACAAACTTCTTGACGCATTTTCGACGAGATAACTTTGCTTTAGTCGAAGCCAATGGAAATTTGTGAGTTAAAGCTCTTTAGCGCACCACTGTTCTATTTTAATTACGAATTTCTAAAAACAGAAGTATCGATTCTTTTGCACTTCACCCGCAGCAAATACGCGCGATGAAAATTGCCGTGTTACATTGCTTGTCGTCGCAAAGGAGTCAACGATGCAAGCCCTCACTATCGTCACAAGTATCAAACAATCATTCTCAGAGATTCACAACGAAGCCATGGCAGCAGCTCAAGATATTAAACATCGATATCTAATACTATTTGAAGTTCTATTAAAAGTCGAAGCTCACCAAATTTATCAGCAGTTCGAGGTGACGAGCTTGTATCTCTACTGCACCGAGCTTCTCGAGTTGTCGCCGAGCATTGCTCACGACTTCATTACTGTAGTTCGCAAATCACTTGAAATTCCAGAGCTAGCTGACGCTGTTCGCTCGAAACGAATCACTATTTCAAAAGCGCGAAAGATTTGTCCGGTGATTACAACATCTGATTTCAAACAATGGATCGAACTTGCTGAGGCGTGTTCAACTCGCATCGTTGAAAAAGCTGTGGCGCAGGCTAGGCCAAGATCTGCAGTTCAAGAATCGATGACTTATGTTTCGGAAGATACTTTAGAATTTAAGTTAGCTGTTAGCGAGGAGTGGCAGCAGCTGCTATTAAAAACAAAAGACCAACTTAGTCAGAAGTGTCGAAAAGTGATTTCTAGCGAGGAAGCGATCTTGATTCTAATGAAGGAGAATTTTGCCAAGAATGATCCAGTGGAAAAGTCTAAGCGAGCGCTAAGCAAGAAAGGTTTTTCGAAGTCGACCAGAGCTGCTACTGCGACGGGTGACTCGGAAGTCGAACAGAATCAAGCGGAGCGGGATGAGGCTCTAGAGCCAGTGTCAAAGCTTCAAGTCAATTGTCTGTCTCGATACCGACCTGCACAAGTCGAACACATTGTGAATCTTCGCGATCAAAACCAATGCGCATACGTCGACTCGCGAGGTACTCGTTGCGACGAAAAGCGTTGGCTACATAAGCATCACATTCAGGAGTTTGCAAACGGAGGAGCGCATGCGCCGGAGAATCTTGAAACCCTTTGCAGGGGTCATCATAAGATTAAGCATATGAAGAAGTATGAACCGGCGGGGTGCGCGAGCGCAAAGCTCGTCACGTGACGAGTTGATAATAACGAATGAACTTTAATGGGATCGAAGAGTCGCTTAGGAAAGCGCGGTCGAAACCGCGCCGATTTAATCCAATGCCTTGAACAAGAATGGATAAGTTACTTTTACTTGAGTTCCACCTTTTGGAAGTGGGAACTTCCAGCTCGCGATACGGCGAAGGACGCAGCCTTCAACCATTGAGCTCTTCATAGTTGTGTTATCGATCTTTGGATCCATAACTAAACCATCAGCTCCGATTACCCACTTCGCCATAATTTTTCCGTACAATTCACGGTTCGAACTTAATTGACGTTCGTAGCAATAGCGGATCTGACCTAAGTTCTTTCTGATTACTTCAGCGATAACTTCGCGATCCAAGCCACCTTCGATGACTGTTTCTTCTTCGGAGATTGCAACGTCACCCATCCCTACAGCACCGCCAGCTAATGCTGTTCCGTCGCTATAGTTAGAAGCTCCACCACCAATACCTTTTGTTCCGATACCACCGAGGCGGTATGAAGAACCAACTTTTGCAGCTGAACCTCCGCCACCAACAGTTGAAGTACCGTTACTAAAGAATGCGCGACCGGCGCCAACTGTATCTGGATTCACGCCATGAGCCGCGATTTGTCGACCAGAATTAACAGCACGCTTAGCAATTTTTCCGATAAGTGCATTCAATCCAGAATTACGTAAGCTCGTTAGTGCCTGTGTCGCCTTCGCTGAAACTTTTGGAGCCATTGATTCTTCTGGCTGATTACTTCGCGAACTCACGTTTGGATTGTTTTGGCTTGTGCCGCCTTTTTTCACTTTCGCGCCAACCAGCTTTTTTGCTTCGATTCGTTTCTTCTGAGTCGCTTTAGCGTTGAAGATGATCTCTTTTGATTTCTCATCGAGCACAACTTCATTTTTACCTTTTGGCCAAATAGCAGTAATAACTAAGAGCAATCCAACTAGAAGAAGCATAACCAAGAATGACTTCTTGATCTCTTTTTCTACTGTAACTTTCTCAGCACCAACAAGTGCTTGAGCTGGAATTAAGCGTTGCTGAATAGTGCGCTTACCAAGCTCTGTTGTTTTCCACTTGCTATCGATTGGGGCTGGTAGAGTTACCTTTTCAAGTCCACGTTCGAACACGAACGATGCGCCGGCCTCGAGAACCACAGACTCAACGACTCTTTTGTTCTTAAAGACAACTACTTGATGGAGTGCCAACGAAGCATTTGTTGTCGCTTCGTCTTTAAAAAGATTAATTTCTCGCTGGTGTCTTACCAAACGTAATTTGTGATTACCAATCTGTACGGTGTCGTCGCCTTCAAGCTTGCGCTCTACAGTTTCAAAACCAACATCACTCACATCACAAACATACCAGTGAGGATGCTTGTAGCGTAAGACCGTGTGGCATCCGCGAACGTCTTCGCCAACCAGCCGTAAATCAGCGTGTTTTGAGGACCCAATGACGAACAAGTTCTGGTTGGCCTTCACACGAAGGTTTCTCCGAACTTTATCACCCTGGCTATGTTCTAAAAGAATTTCTGCTGCACCCATAAGTCCTCTAATCTTTTCTTTTAAACTTACTCTTGCATCATCACTGCAATTTTAACGTCGGAATATCCAGCTAGCATCGAGGTGTACATCACCTTACGAAGAAGTGCGTATGGAACTCCACGGTCAGCCTGCATTAAAACTTTGCCATCAAACTCAACTGTCTCGTTTACCTTTGCGATCGACTTTGACTTCTCAGCCTGTTGATCAAGTGCTGTGTAAAGAGCTCTGATAAAATTCGTGTCGTTTGCATCGAGGTCATTAACTGCGACTTCGCCTTTTGCATCGAACTTCAAAATTTCTTTTTCATCAACGAAGATGCCGTCTTTCGAAACGATCACTTTAAGAACGTCGACTGGGTCTGTCGTTGCTGTTGACACCGGAAGCGTTAATTTATCACTCGGTGGGATATTCACTGGGCTCGTCGAATAACTCTTGAGAAGGAATACGAGAAGAATAACAAACATATCGACCATCGACGTGATTTGAATCTTGAACGTCGAAGGGAGTCTGCGCTCTACATACTTTTTCATGCCGCCACGTTTTCTCATGACTAGCCTCCCGCTACGTTCCCGAACACTACGTCCGGGAAGATGAGATCAGTTTCAACTTTTTTGCCGCTCTCAATATCAGTGAAGTAAAGAGTTGGGTCATCTTTCGCGCGATTACGAACCTTATCCATTACGGCAACAATTTTTTCGAGTGGAACTTCTTCCGAAGGATGAAGCTCCATTTTGAATACATCTGGATACTGTTGCTTAAGAGAAATCATTTGCTTATGTAGGCCGTCTAAGTCGAGTTCCTTGTCTTGCTTAAGAGCAACGTTAATATCTTTTGTTTGCCCTTTCTGCATGACTTGAATCTTGAACCCATACTCCTTCGAAACACTGAGCTGAATTTGAACTTCGTTCTTATTTTCAGCTTGAACGATTGCTTTTTGAACTGCTTGCGGCACAGGGGTTTCCACAACTGCAATTCGTACGAACACCATGCTAAGTAG
>JAYSYM010000643.1:0-2709 GCA_043727635.1 Bdellovibrionales bacterium
TCCACATTCCAACCCAAGGCGTGAGAGTTCCGTTCTTTGCTAGGCTGTCTCCTACAATGTAGAGAATCCAGTAGCCAACTATCAGAGCAAGGCAGATCACCATTCCGCCACCACGGGCATTTCTGCGATTCGTGCTAGTGCCAAGGCCAACGCCAATGAGTGCGAAGATAAAACATGCAGTCGAAATTGAGAACCTGCGATGGAACTCAGCTTGGAAAGTTCGGAGCTGTTCTGGCTTCAAGTTAGGATCGCGAAGCTTTTGTCTGAGGTCATCAAGCGTGAGTGACGGAGGAGATTTGTCTCTGAAACTTTCGCTTGCCGGATCAGATAAATAAACATCGTAATTCGCAAAATCAATTTTCGTGTGACGACCTTCGGAACTTCGGTGAATGCTTCCATCGCTCAAGCGAAGTGCTGCATTTTGGCCAGGCTTCGACGTATCGAGCAGTAGGCTTCCTTGCTTTGCAATGACAGTACTTCCATTGCGTTCGTCGTAAATGAAAACTTGCGAAAGAATATTTCTTTTTGAATCAACTTTGTTCGCATACACGACCATGTTGAAAAAGCCCTCAGAGAAAACTCCTTCACGAATTGCAGCGGTCGGCTTGGTCGATCCGATTTTAGCGAAAAGGACTTCGAATTGACGGTTTCCCCAGGGAGCTACGTAGAGAGCCATCTGAAGAGATAAAATCCCAACCAGAACACTTAAAAGGATTGCGGGCGAAGAAATATGCCACATGTTGTAGCCAGAGGCTTTGAAGGCAACTATCTCTGAGTCGGCAGAGAGTCTTCCGTACGTCATGAGGACCGTGAACAGAAGACTCATTGGGAAGAGGATGGGCAAAAAGCTTGTTGCCATGTAGCCCATCATCTCGATCATCACTCCAAGCTTTACGCCGTGAATGAGCACGAATTCGGTGAGCTTTAGAAGTTGGAACATTAACAAGATGAAAACGAAGACGATCACGCCTAAGAAAAAAGGCGGGATCATTTCTCCGAGGACATATCTTAAACCCAGGCGCATTCTCATCGAGCGGGAGTCATCAGTCCTACGTTTTCAGGAGTGCCGATGGCTTTACGAACTTCGATGCACATTTTCAAAAGACCTTCGTAGTGCTTTAGGTTCAATTGTGAAGCTGCATCGCACTTTGCTTCCATCGGGCGTGGGTGAGTCTCTAGAAAGAGAGCATCAGCACCAGCGGCAACAGCAGCAAGTGTTAAGTGTGGGACGAAGCGTGGTTCGCCACCAGCAGGGTCAGCCGAAGAAATTCCGTACAATCGAACAACGTGAGTTGCATCGAAGCAGGCTGGAGTGCCAGTTTCTTGCATCAATGGAATTGAACGCATGTCTGCAACGAGCCGGTTGTAGCCGAAGCTCGCTCCGCGCTCTGTGAGAAGAATGTTGCTATTGCCAGTTGAGCGAATCTTTCCGACAACGCCTGCCATTCCTTCAGGAGCAAGGAACTGACCTTTTTTAACATTGATTGCTTTGCCAGTTTTTCCGCAAGCGAGTGCGAGAGAAGTTTGTTGGCACATGTAAGCGGGGATTTGAAGAACGTCGACGTATTCAGCGACTTGCTCAACGTCTTCAGTGCGATGAACGTCAGTGAGAACTGGAATACCGAATTCTTTGCGAACGGCTGCGAGAACTTTGAGTCCTTCATTTGCCATTGGACCTTGCCAGTTTTTTTCTGAACCGCGGTTATCTTTTTCGTATGAACTTTTGAAGATACACGGAACACCGAGGCGCTGAGTGATGTCGACAAGTGCTCGAGCGGCTTCGAAAATTAATTCCTTAGAATCGATTACGCATGGACCAGAAATCACTGCGAGTCCGTGGCCCGATCCGATCTTCACGTCAGTGCGTCCGCCTTTTACGACGAATTCACGTTTCGGAAGCGTGGTAGTTTCTGTTCTCTCTGTCATCATAATCGAATACCTCTCTAGTTCTTAATCAATCGATAAGGTCTATATTCGCCAATTCGGTGTCCGAAAGTTTTTTCGAACACATCGCTCGCAAGCAGGTTCAAGTCTTTAAGGGTCCAATCACTTAAAGCTCTTGATGGATCAAACTCCCAATCTTGCGCTCGCACTAAGTCTTTCATCACCTGTGGGTGAGTGCCTGAGTACCCGCGCAATCCATACTGCTTTGCATACTGAAAGTTATCATAATCTTTATCACGTTTATCGCCGTGCCACCAACGATCAAGAAGTTTACTTTTCTGTCCCATCATTTTCGGTGGTTTTACCCAACCGTAATGGAAAATGCGTGCGTTAGCCAAAGAATCAACCAGCGCGACCACCGGCTTCTCGCCATTGACTCTGAAACCCTGCGCATCGTTGTGACTGCGGATTCCAGTGCTCTTGCGAACCATGCGGACTTCTTTTCGATACCATTTTCGAGAGGCCGCAACCGTGCTGTAGCTTCCGTAGAAGTGAATATAATCAAACAGGAGCCCTTGAATCTGTGTGTTCGCGTCGTAACGCTCAACAGCCGCACGAATTTTCGGAAGATCTTCCTCGTGAACAACCTCGTCGGCTTGCACATAAAAGCACCAGTCATTCTGACATTGGTCTAGTGCTTCATTGGTTTTTTCGCTGAGCATGAGGCCGCCTTTGGTTTTTGTCGGGTCCCAAAAGCTATCGAAGATGCGGATTTTTGGATCTTTTAAACTCTCGATCAGCTCTCTTGTTCCGTCCTCCGACTTT
>JAYSYM010000644.1:0-2701 GCA_043727635.1 Bdellovibrionales bacterium
TTGCGGCGCGAACTTTCTTCGCGTTCGCTTTTTGAAATGCGACAAGCTTTTTTGAAAGCTTCGAGTCGTAAGCACCTAACATGCGTGCAGCGAGCAGCGCGCCATTAAACGCGTTATCTACAGCCATACATGCGACAGGTACGCCCTTTGGCATCTGCGCGATCGATAACAAAGCGTCAAGCCCTTCAAGCTTACCGATTAAAACTGGAATACCAATTACTGGAAGGGTAGTGACGGCTGCAACCATCCCTGGAAGGTGCGCGGCACCGCCTGCTCCAGCAATAATTACTTTTAGCCCTCGAGATGCAGCTTTTTCTCCGTACGCGATCATATCGCCGGGTGTTCGGTGAGCTGAAACAATTTTTACTTCGTGCGGAATACCAAAGTCTTTTAGCACGTCGACCGCAGCAGACATGGTTTTCATATCTGAAGTGCTGCCCATGATGACTCCGACAAGTGGCTTTTTAGACATCGAATTTTCTCCGCGCAATTTTGAGAGTATTCAGAGCAGATTCAGGCGTTGTGCCGAGTGCATTCATGTGGCCCATCTTGCGGCCGGGGCGATTTTCAGTTTTGCCATACCAGTGAAATCCAATGCCATCGGGAATATCCGACCACTGCGGAGTATCTTTGCTGCTTCCGATGAGATTATACATCGCATAGCCTGTAGAGAGCGGCAGCGGCGATGAAATTCTCAATCCTGCAACAGCTTTCATGTGCAGTGAGAATTGATCTTCACTGAGCGCATTCATTGAGTAGTGGCCGGAATTATGAACCCGAGGCGCAAGCTCATTAATCATCAAATCATATTCTGTTTCAAAAATCTCGAATCCCATTGCTCCAACATAATCGATGCTCTTCAAAAACTTTCTAAGGTTCGAAGCTAGAGTACTTAGGCGGGAAGAAGTTTTAATCGGTCCCTTTACCCAAAGACATCGTGAGTCCTCTTGATGAGTCTCAACAACTGGTAGCTCGGCGACCGAGCCATCTTGCGAACGCACAATCACGCAAGCTAACTCACGTTTGAATTTAACAAACTTTTCTGCAATCCAACCGTGCTTATCTGATTCGATCATGAGTGCAAGGCTTAAAAGGCCTTTGGCATCTTTAGCCATGAAGGTTCCATTGCCATCGTAGCCAAAGCGTCGCTTCTTTAAAACCAGAGGTCCAAATTCCTCAAACGCTTTTTCCAAATCCTCGACTGTTTCGACCTTCATGTAAGGAGTCGTGGCAACTTTGTTCTTAATCAGCAATTCTTTTTGCAACAATCGATCTTGAATTTTACCCATCAAGTTTGGTGCAGGAAAAATATTTGTGCCGGTTTCTTTTGAGAGTTTCGCGAGTAACTCCGCGTCCATGAATTCACTTTCGAAAGTTGCAACACCAACCTCATTCAAAAATTTCTTCAGATCAGCGTTTGAGTCCGACTTGCCTTGATGAGAAAATCGAGTGACTTGAGCGGCGGGATCGTTCGAACTTTCCGAATAGATGTGAACTTGCGATCCAAGTTCAAACCCGCGGAGTGCAAGCATGCGGGCCAGCTGTCCTCCACCGAGGATACCGATCTTGAAATCAGACATGAACTTATTTGGTTTTGAGCTCGACATTACGTCACTGTAACAAAGCCTCCGATCTGTCGCCAAAGGAGCTTTGACTTCTGCGCAGCGGTGGGTCATGAAGTGTCTATGCCAATCGAACAAGCAGCGACTCGCGTAATTCCCATCAAGGACCCGACTGGGGAGATCAATTTCCCTGTCTCGCTTGCTCCAATGGTCGGGCTTTCGCATGTGAGTCTTCGATCTCTTTGTCGCGCTTATCTTCCCAAAGATGCGCGAACGTTCTGGCCGACTGAGATGCTTTCGAGTCGACGACTTCCTCATGAAAACTTTGCGACCACGCCTGAAACCCTTCGCGAGCTCCACGAAACTCATTTAGTTCCGCAAATTTTGGGAAATGAAGAGCGATTCATTGCTCCTTCAGTTGCAAAGCTCATCGATTGGGGAGCGCGTGCGATCGATATCAACATGGGTTGTCCGGTGCAAAAAGCACTGAAACATAACTATGGTGTCGCGCTCATGGGCGATCCCGAATATGCATGGGAAGTGGTGAGGACTACGGTTCGTAATTCGAGTGTGCCAGTTTCGGTGAAATTGCGTGCGGGTGGTCAGGGCGATCTCAAATTCTTGCTCAACTTCGTAAATGGTCTTCAAGATGCAGGTGCTTCGTGGATCGCATTTCATCCGCGAACTGTGGAACAAAAGCGAAGAGGCTCGGCCGATTGGACGCAAATCAAAGCAGTTCGCGAATCACTTTCGATCCCGGTTGTTGGAAACGGTGATGTGCAAATTGCTGACGATGTTTTTGAAATGCTGAAGGAAACAGGCTGCGATTCGGTAATGGTCGGGCGCGCGTTGACCGCACGACCTTGGCTTTTGTGGCAAGTGGGCGAGCGACTGGGTTTCGCGCCACCTGAGGGCCGTGAAGGTAAGGCGCCACAAACTCCCGAAGAAGAAGGCGCTGAGTACGGTCGCTCTCTTCAGATTTTACTGACTTCGATGCGAACTCATTTCGCTGAGGACCTTGGCCTCCGCAAATTCCGCTTTCACGTGCGAACTAGCAGCCCGTGGCTTACCTTCGGCAATCAATGCTACAGCGTGGTCTCAAAAGCCAAAACTTACGACGAGTGCGAAGAAGCACTTAA
>JAYSYM010000645.1:0-2687 GCA_043727635.1 Bdellovibrionales bacterium
TGGACATTGCCCACGCAATGCGAGTAACTTCGCAGGCGTGAAACCAATTTACCTCGATCACAATGCGACGACGGCGGTGGCGCCCGAAGTTCTACAAGCGATGCAGCCGTACTTCACCGAGCATTTCGGAAACGCGATGAGCAAGCAGCATAGCTACGGTTGGCAGGCGCAGATCGCGGTCGACAAAGCTCGCGAGCAAGTTGCAAAGCTTATCAACGCTCAAGCACGCGAAATTATTTTCACTTGTGGAGCAACTGAATCGGTCCACTTGGCTGTGATCGGCCTCGTAAGAGCAATCAAAGCTAGCGAGCCAAATGAAAAAATCCATCTCATCACTGAACCCGCAGAACACAAATGCGTACTCGATGCTTACGAACTCGCACAAGAACTTGGCTGCGAAATCTCCTACTTGCCAATAAATAAATACGGACAAGTCAGCGCACAAGACGTAGCCAAAGCGCTAAAGCCGCACACAAAACTCGTTACACTTCTCCACGCAAATAACGAAATCGGCTCACTTCAACCGATCGAAGAAATCGGAAAGATCACTCGCCAACACGGAGCAACTTTCCACGTCGACGCAGCCCAAACTCTCGGTAAACACGAAATCGACGTAAACAAAATGAACATCGATCTTCTTTCAGTCAGCGCGCACAAACTTTATGGACCAAAAGGTTCTGGCGCCCTCTTCGTAAAACAATCCACACCAAGAGTAAGACTAAAACCTTTCTTAGGCGGAGGAAATCAAGAGCGCGGCTTGAGAGGCGGAACACAAAACGTTCCCGGGATCGTTGGCTTAGGCCAAGCGTGCGAACTCGCACAACAAGAAATGCAAACCGAAACACTCAGACAAACTCAACTTCGCGATCAAATGATCGAGCAAATCCTGAGCAAAATCCCAAACTCCAGACTCAACGGTCACCCAACTCAACGACTCGCCAACAATATCAGCGTCAGCATTCCCGGTGCTAAGATGGACGACCTCCTCCTAAAAATGAAGGATATCGCCTTTAGCTCAGGCTCAGCTTGCTCGCAGGGAACCAAGTTTAGCCACGTCTTGAAGGCTATAGGCCTCCCTGAAGATGAAGATTATGCAACCGTGAGGTTTGGCCTAGGCCGCGCGACCACTAAATCCGATATAGAGACAGCAATCAGCCGCCTAGTTGAAGCCGCCCCAAAAATCGGTTAGGATAGATACATGATTTCAATTAGTGAAAGCGCAGCAAAACAAATCGGCCGATTACGCGAAGACGATCCAAAAGTCGCCGCCGATCCTTCTGCATTCTTACGAGTTAAAGTTGTTCCAGGCGGATGCTCTGGAATGTCATACAAACTCGATTTCGACACCACTCCATCAGCTCAAGACAAAACTTTTGAGGAGCATGGAACTAAAGTTGTCGTTGATACCAAAAGCTATTTGTACATCGCCGGCATGATGCTCGATTTCGAAGGCGGATTAAACGGAAAAGGATTTATCTTTTCTAATCCGAACGCTTCTAAATCTTGCGGTTGCGGCTCATCTTTTGGCGTTTGAATTACCCGAGCCAGTCGCTCGTTTTAGCTCAGCCGTCAGCGGGTTGCGATGAATCACGACCGCCGCTGGCAAATCGGCGACCTTAAAACCTTTGCGAACACACGAGATATTTGAAACCTCATTTGTCTTTTTAAATTCAGGCGATCCGCCCTTGAGAAGATGTTCATGACTTACGAATTTTTTTCCAAGCGCCATCTGGCAAAAAGCATCAGCTTTTTTTGCTCGCTCAGCATACCACTCACCCGATTTAAATCGCGACCAACCACGAGAACTCATCACGCGAATATTACTTAGCGCCACATAGTCCGCACTCACGAGATCAACGGCTGCAAGAACTTTTCGTCCGTCCACCTCAAGCCCCACCGACGGAACTTGGCCGCTATAAACGCAAACAGCCTTGTCTCTACATTCGCGACCCATAAAATTCTTCAAGACGGCCGATTCGCCGAAGCTGGTAGAGCAAAACGCAAAGACCGAAAATAAAACTAATAATTTCATAGGTACCCCGAGCTACTCTAAAGGAGCAATCCGAAGGCCAAACAATTTCTTAAACGGAGAAGTCTCAAAATGAGATTCGCGTGAGATTTCATCTAGTTCTAAAAGCGAAACTTTGATTGGGTGTTAGCTCGCTGACAGGTGTATTAGTCAGATGACAGTGTGATCCAGTAACGGCGAATGGTTTCTTCCTCTTCGTCGTCCCAGACTTTGTCTTGTAATTTTCCACCGAACTTTTCGACGATCTTCCAAGAGGGTTCATTGTCATCAGCGCAAGTCACCATCACCGACATCAAACCGATTGATTTACAGAATTCTAAGCCTTGGCGAACAATCTCAGTGGCGTAACCTTTTTTGCGAAAACGTGGAGCGACCGCATAGCCGATATTTCCCCCGCGCGCGCGAAGATGATCGTTTAATTCGTGACGAACACTGATGCGGCCGACGATGACGCCGTCGACGAATCCATAAAGCATTGAATGTTTCACACGACCCGGAGGAAGCTCGATTCCCTTACGATCTTTATCTAGCCGCACGATCATTTCGTCATAGGTGGTGCTCGAGGGCCGCGCTGATATCAGCGATCAGATCAGTATTCTCCCAAGGCTTTGCGATAAATCTGAAGACGTCGGGAAGCTGGATTAGGCCAAGCCCTAAT
>JAYSYM010000646.1:0-2683 GCA_043727635.1 Bdellovibrionales bacterium
GGCCCAGCACCGAGTGCTCGAGCACTCGTCACATAGTCTCGGGTCTTCAAATGGAGAATCTCGCCTCGAACTAATCTTGCAAAACCAGTCCAACTAGTCAGGCACATTGCGATAATCAAATTCTTAACGCTTGGCCCAAGCACTGCGACCATTGCGAGTGCTAAAAGAAATCCCGGAAACGCATAAACCATATCAAGAATGCGCATGAGAAGAAGATCAATCCAGCCGCCGTTGAAGCCAGCAAGCGAACCAAAAATTAAACCGAGGATTGCACCAACAGTTACAACTGTTACTCCCACTAAAAGACTTACGCGCGCACCGTGAAGGATCTGCGAGAAGACATCGCTTCCGTTTTGATCAAGTCCAAACGGATGTTGAAATGACGGCGGCAAGTAGCGATCGGGGAGCGACATTTGATTTGGATCTTGAATCGATAATTGCGGAGCAAAAATAGCAGCGAGCAAAATGAGAATGATGAGAGCTACGCCGAAGTAGAGCTTCTTCATGAATACCTCACTCGCGGATTCGCGTACGCGTACATGAGATCGGTGAGCAAGTTAACCAGAACATAAGTTGTTGCGATGAGTAGTACGCAGCCTTGGACGAGCGGATAATTTCTTTGTTGAATTGCTTGAAATAAAAGGAGTCCAACTCCTGGCCAATCAAAAACTGTTTCGACAATCACGGCACCTGTGAGAAGGGCTCCAAATTGAAGACCCATGACTGTGATGACTGGCGAGATTGCGTTTGAAAGCGCATGTTTGAAATACACAGTCGATGGCGGAGCACCCTTGGCTCTTGCAACTCGTACGAAATCTTCGTGGATCACATCGTTCATCGAAGTCTTTGTTGTTTGGATAAGAACTGCAGAAAGTTGAAGTGCCATTGAAAGTGCCGGTAGAACAACGCTCCACAATTCATTGCGACCGCTGACAGGGAAAATATCTAGCTGAATTGAAAAAATCCAAACCAATAGTGGTGCGATCCAAAAACTTGGAGAGGAAATAGCGAGGAGGCTGTAGCTGTTGAGTAATTTTTCGATCCACGAATTTCTTCTTACCGAACTCAAAACTCCGAGGGGAAGTCCGATGATAATCGCAATACACATTGCTACTAACGTCAGCTCGAGTGTAGCGGGGATTCTCTCGGCTAACTCAGCACTGACACTTTTTCGTGAGTGGAGTGAGGTGCCAAGATCAAATCTTACTAAGCCTTTGTAAAATTCGACGTACTGCTGCGCAAGTGGCTTGTCGAGCCCGAGTTCTGTGCGAAGGGCGTTCTTGTCGACTTGTGAAGCTTGCTCGCCGAGGAGAATTTCGATCGGGTCGCCAGGAACCATGTGAATGAGCAAGAAAGTGAGAGTAGTTACTCCCACCAAAACCGGAATTGCTAAAAGCAATCGCCGAAGTAAATAGCTCATTATTTCTTTTCTGGAGTTGCGGTTGGTGCGGCGGCTGGTGTGGCGCTAGTCAACTTAGACGCTGGAGCGGGAATATCTTCGCCAGAAGTTCTGGCGAGAACATTTTCTTTACCCTTTGGTACTGCGCCAAAGAGTGATTCAAGTGTTGCGGTCTTAAATGACAGTGAGCCAATCGCTTGTTTCATGTCGGGCACAAGTTGAGTTGAAAGTTTTCTCGCAGGAGATTCGGTCGCAACAATTTCGCCTTTTGGCGTGACGTATGAAATATAATTATCATCTTTGAAAACGTTCAAAACTTTGTAGCTGTCGACTCCGTTGTAAGCTTGCTGCGACTTCACCCACGCAGTGCCTTTTGTGAGTGATGCATCTTCCTCGGCGATCGCATCGAAAGTTAAACTTGCCTCACTAACTTTCAAACCTTCTTTGCTTTGCAAAATTAAGTAGTACAAGAACGTGCTTAAGAATGCGCCTTTCGGAAGATCCTTTTTAATTGTTTTTGTCTGACCATTTTCGCGAACGACTGCGCTCATCTTGATATTTTTTTGGTTCTTCTGGAAATAAGCGTCGATCGTCTTTACTTCAGCCGCTGCTTTTGGTGGCTGTTTTGATCCGGGCTTCGCTGGAGCTGGCTCTCCGTCGAGTCTTGTGAAGAAGTAGCTGATTGGCTCGAGCTTACTGTTCGCTCGGGCTTTCAAGCTTTCGCTAAACTTAACATCACCGGTTTCAATACGAATGAAGTAGGTCGAAACGAACTCTTGTTTCTTAACATCAAAGTCGTAACGACTAACTGCGTATCCAACATGACTGCCAGCCAGCATGATTTTCGAATATCCCTCGAAAAGTATGTCGGCGTGAGCGACTGACGAACAGATTGTCGACGAGCTAACCAGTGACCAGAAGATGAACAGACGAAGCGCGACCATAGTCGAATCCTTTGTGCCAGGAAGATTACACCGCAAGAATAACAATGAAACTTTTTGCTCGCAACCTATGGTAAACTAAAGGTCCATGTTGAAGCGAAATATTTTCTGGAATGAAACAGGTCAGATGGCAGTGTTTGTCGCACTGATCTTTCAAGTGCTTTTCGTGCTATTCGCGATGGTTATCAACATCGGTTTGATCGTTCACGACAAAATCAATTTGCAAAACTCCGTCGATCTGGCAGCGTATTACGCAGCATCAAAGCAAGCTGAGTCGATGAACATGATCGCTCACATCAATTACCAAATGCGCCAAGACTATAAACTCCTCGCTTGGCGGTAT
>JAYSYM010000647.1:0-24616 GCA_043727635.1 Bdellovibrionales bacterium
AACGACTCATAACCGGTCGGCAGAGACTCAATCTCGCTATCAATATTTACTACACTCGCAAAATGCTTCACGTGCTCGTTAATTGCGGCCTGTTCAGTCGAGTAGCCAAGCGCAATGTTCTCGGCAACCGTATCACTAAACAAGAACGCATCTTGTGGAACATAAGATATCAAACGTCGAAGACTACTTTGCTTTAAATCCTCGACCGAAATTTCATTGTAAGTAACCTTGCCAGGTTCAACCGGGTACAAACGACAGATCACATTAAGCAAAGTTGTCTTGCCCGAACCAACCGGTCCAACAATTCCAATCGTCTCACCAGCGTTGATTGTGAGCGAAACGTCCCGGAGTGCATAGTGCTCAGCTCCCGCATATCTGAAACTCAGATCCTTAACTTCAAGTTTTTCAAAATCGTGAACAACTTTTTCCCCACGATCGGGAATATCAGTTTCGATTTCAAGCAGCTCACGAATCCGATCAAACGAAGCGCGGCCTTGCTCAATCATGCTCACGCTAAAACCAAGTGCACTCATCGGCCACGTCATCCGCCGAATATATTCGTGAAACGCAAAAAGAGTTCCGAGAGTAATCGTGCCCCTCATCACAGGTTCGGTACAGAACCAAAGTAGCATCACAGTGCCGCTGGCGACGGAGAACTCCATCACTGGCTGCCAAATCGCATCGAGCTTCGCAACTTTGTTACAAGTCTCCTCATAAATTTTGCTTTTCTTATCAAAACTAGCGAGCTGATTAGTTTCTTGAGTGTAAGCCTTGATAACTCTTACGCCTGAAACAATCTCCTGCGCATTCGCTGACACATCAGCAAGCTTGTCTTGCTCCACCCGATAGTACTCGTGCATGAGCTGCTCCATCTTCCGCATAAAAGGCGGAATCAACGGTAGCAATATCAAAGTCTTCCAAGTCCAATCCCACGAAATCCAAATCATCGCGGGCAAATACATGCACAAATAAAAAATTCCATCGAGGAGAATCAAAAACCCAGGCCCAATTCCCATCCTAAAAGAATTGACGTCGTTACTTACGATACTAATCAACTGTCCGATCGGATTTTTCTGATAAAAGCTCGGCCCTAAGACAGTGAGCTTACTAAAGATGCGCGCACGCAAATCATCCGCGACAGATTGATGGAACTTTCCCCAATAAATTCTCCAGCCCCAGCGAAAATAAACAAACGCAAGATTTAACCCCACGTAAATAAGCACTGCCTTGAGCAGCGGATTTTCTTCCTTAGCTTGAATCGCGTCGATCGCAAACTTCAGTGCAAGTGGAGTGAGGGAATCAAAAAGGTTAGTGAAGAACAGCATCGCAACACCGATAGCAAACGGCCGCGGGAACTGCTTTATGTAAAACCGAAATGGTTTTGCACTAAGTTCTTCCTGCGGGGTGGGGTTTTGCTTTAAAGACATCGATCAAGGATTCTACGCTGAGTGGCACAAAACTTGAAGATCAGACGTTGATGAAGTTCGCCGCGTTAATGTTCATTCTAGCTGTCAACGTTCTGCTCACCGGTGAGCAAACTTGGGCCTACACCTGTAAAGACATCTTTTCGTCCGCTTCCGCGCTGTCCGCACAAATTCACGAGTTTAGGGAATCAAGAATTTCAAAGAAACGGAAAGGCGAGATCTTCGGCGTTAACGGAGTTTCGTACCTCATCGAGGGCCAGCTCGGGCGAGGGACCTCTACGGTGTTGCTAGCCTATGATCCGCAAATGAAGCCAGTAACTATCAAAATTGTAAAGCCAAACGAAGACGACGCAAACTGGCCTAATACAATTTTTTATGAAATGGCAGCGACACAATTCTATCTCGACGCTGGAGAAACGGTCCCGAAAATATTGAGCTACGAAACTTTTGAAAACTCAAAAGGGAAAATAACTAAGGCTTTACTCGTAAAAGAATATCGCGAAGGTATTACCTATGACGATTTAGGATGGCTGAGTGAATTCCGAGTGCGAACGTGGGGCAAGCACTATCCGCTGGGCAAAGAACTGCTGCCCGAACTTAGACGACTTTTAAAAATCCACGAAGGTTTTCCGGCCTGGCTTAAGACAAACAACATTAACCTTTGGGAACATCCATTTGATCAGCTAAGCCGCCGCATGGAATCGTATGATGCCGCCCATCGCAATTTTCTCTATGACTCCACGTTAAACAAATGGATTTTGTTCGACCCATAAAAAAGGCCACCCGAAGGCAGCCTTTTTTAAGAACTATTTTATTTTAGATTACTTCGCCATCAACGCCGCAGCGTTAAGCTTCGCGCCTGTAACTACTTTTCCGCTCAATGAAGAGATCGGAACTGCAGATGTCATGATCGCGTCTTTAACTTCGCGCCATGTAGCAGTCGGGTGTTTACCCCAGTAGAGTGCCGCTGCACCAGCTACGTGTGGAGTCGCCATAGACGTTCCATCCCAAGTAGCTTTGATACCAAGGAAATCAAGTAGAGTGTCGTCGTACTTGCTTGCTTGAGTAACAGTAGAGAACGAAACAACTCCTGGCGCGCCGATATCAACTGTCTTTGCTCCCCAGTTAGAGAACTTGCCGAGGTTGTTCGACGAATCAAGCGCCGCAACGCTAATGATGCTTTCGTGCGGGTAGCTCGAAGGCACAGCTTGTTTTGCGTTATCGTCGTTGCTGTAGCCAACGCCCGTTTGTGGGTCGCCGTTACCAGCAGCAGCGATGAACAATGCGCCAGCGTCTTCTGACATCTGAACTGCATCGCGAAGCGCTTTGTTACCAACTGGATCAGCTGGGTCTTCACCGATTGAACCCCAAGAGTTCGAAAGGATTTTTGCTCCGTTGTTAAGTGCGTAAGCAATAGCTTTTACTGCATCAGCAGTTGAACCAGAATTAGCACCGATGAAACGAAGAGCCATGATTTTAGCTTCTGGAGCTACTCCAGAGATACCTTTACCGTTGTTACCGCGAGCTGCAACGTTACCAGCACAGTGTGTACCGTGACCTGGGTTTGCACCTTTAAGAACGATATCAAGAATTGATCCAGCTAGATCGAATGGCTTGTTGTCGTTATCAACCATGTCCCAACCAACGATGTCGTCTACATATCCGTTTCCGTCATCGTCTTTGTTATTATCTGGAATCTCACCAGCATTACGCCACATGTTCTCAACAAGGTCTTCGTGAGTGTAATCAACACCAGTGTCGATAACAGCTACGATAACGTCTTTGCCGGTACCCATTTTGTGTGCAGCTGGAGTGCCGATGTCGTTCATGCCCCACTGTTTGTTGAACATTGGGTCAGCAGCTACAGAAGAAGTAGATGTTCCAACGTTACCTGGGATTGCTGGGTTGTCAGTGCGAACTGACATATCTGGAATCTTGTCGAAGATGCCAGGGTTCTTAGCCAACATTGCCTTTGCTTTTGCACGAATCTGCTGAAGAGACGGGCTTACATAAGGAGCAAGTTTATAGTTAGGCTGAACATACTCAACATTCGGGTTCTTAGCGATGTTTGCCATGCTAAACGCCGATGTCATTGGAGTCTGAACGCGAGCCCAGTTTCCAACGCCGAGTGCTTCGATTTTCGCGCCAGTGCTAAATGTCACTGTGCGAGAGAAAGCGCTAAGAGCTGCGTGAGTTTTAAACTTCACGAGCACGTCTTGTTGTGGGTTTGCGACAGGCTTTGTCGTGCTGCCAGTTTGTGCAGCATTTGCGAAGCTCGAAATCGTAGTCAGAGCCGCTGTAATAATTGCGACAACGATCAAACTTTTCTTCATGAGGTCCCTCCGTTGGCTTTTGTTTGTTTAGCCAAGTTGTAGATTCAAAAGATCCTGAACCACTTTTCGCCTGTCTTCCGTGAACAACTTCAGTGGTCTAGTTCCAATTTGGGTCCGAGTGTAGTCACCAATAGATGAATGATTCAAAGATAAAGTTATGGAAATGTCTCGCTTAAACGTCGCGTTGAAATTCTCGTCCCGGTTGGGCTAATTGATAAGCAAGTGACAACGAGTTTTCATTATAATACGAATAAGAACGACTATTTAACACAGAGGTTCATTATGAATTCGACAACCTCAGCAAGTGGAATCTCGCCTGTAGCAGCAGCAGCGCGACAAACACACGCTTTAGACGACGTTTCTAAGTCGTTCGCATTTACTACACGTATTGATGACATCATCGCATGGGGGCGCAAAAACTCGTTGTGGCCAATGCCGTACGGAACTGCATGTTGCGGAATCGAACTGATGTCGGTGATGGGTCCTCGGTACGATCTCGCGAGATTCGGAGCAGAGGTTGTGCGCTTTTCTCCACGCCAAGCAGATTTACTTTTGGTCGCTGGAACTATTAACGAAAAAATGGCTCCGATTTTAGTCCATATCTATCAACAGATGCTCGAGCCGAAGTACGTAATTTCAATGGGAGCATGTGCAAGCTCTGGCGGTTTCTATCGTGCTTATCACGTGCTTCAAGGAATCGATAAAGTAGTTCCAGTAGATGTTTATGTTCCTGGTTGTCCTCCTACTCCAGAAGCAGTTCTCGACGGTGTCATGACTTTGCAACGAATGATCTCTACGCACCAACCGCGTCCTTGGAGAGACAACTGGAAGGCTCCGGATTATGCAAAGCTCGGATAACACTTTTCCCAATCCAAAAACATTTCCAGAGACGAAGGCGGGAATTCCACCTTCTATCTTTGCGCCGAACGTTCTTGGCGAGAGTCCGATGAGTTCTGCACTTGCAGAAGTAAAAGCAGAGCTAGGAGCACTTGCAGGAAGTGGTTATAAATTTTTAACGACTGCTGCGGGCGACGATACTCTCGAAATTCCTAAAGACGACATTACAAAAGTTCTAACTGTATTAATGGCTCAACGTTTTGATTTCATCATGGATATTTGCGGCGCAGATTATCCAGGTCGCGCAAAACGTTTCGAAGTTATCTATTCATTGTTTAGCTCAAAGTCTTCTCAGCGTTTAAGAATCAGATGCCAAGTTGGAGAGAATGAATCAATTCCAACTGCGATCAATATCTATAAAGGGATTGATTGGTTCGAGCGCGAAACGTTCGACATGTACGGAATAAAATTCGAGGGACATCCAAACCTTCGTAAGATTCTGACTCATCATCAGTTCGTTGGTTATCCGCTTCGCAAAGATTACGATGCTGATAAACAGCAACACTGCGATTCAGCTTTGCCGATTCACTTCGATTACGATCCGAATTGGGTCGATGATCCTTCTCGCAACTTAACTCCAATTAACATCGGTCCTTCTCACCCAGCGACGCACGGTACTCTTCGTATTATGGCTGAGCTTGATGGTGAAAAAGTTGTGCGTGCTCAAACTGAGCTCGGCTACTTACATCGATGCTTTGAGAAGATGGGTGAAACTCATCCTTACAACCAAGTTGTGCCGTACACCGATCGTTTGAACTATTGCTCAGCTCCAATGAACAACGTTGGTTACTGCAAAGCGGTTGAGCGTTTGATGGGTGTTGAGATTCCGCCAAAAGCAATGGCGATGCGCATGATCCTCATGGAGATTTCGCGCGTTGCTGATCATATCGTGTGCCTTGGTGCAAATGGTGTCGATCTTGGAGCATTGACTGCGTTCTTTCATTTGTTCACCTACCGCGAAAAAGTTTATTCGATATTCGAAAAGTACTGCGGTGCTCGATTAACTGTTTCACTTACTCGCGTAGGTGGAATGCCTTTTGAAGCTCCAAAGGGCTGGTACAAAGACATTCTTCAATTCGTAAAAGAAATGCGCGTTGGTGTTGATGAAATCGAACGTCTACTAACCGGAAACAAAATTTGGATTCAGCGAACGCAAGGTGTTGGAGCAATCACGGCTGAGAATGCAATCAAGTGGGGATATACAGGCCCACTTCTTCGCGCGGCGGGTGTTCCACTCGATCTTCGGAAAGCTGCTCCTTACTACTTATATAAAGATATGGATTTTAAAGTTCCAATCGGAACAACTGGCGATTGCTATGACCGTTACTTAGTTCGCGTTGCTGAAATGCGCGAGTCTTTGAACATGGTTGAGCAACTCTGCAAAAACATTCCCGAAGGCGACTATACAATTCGCGATCGAAGCATCGTGCTTCCTGAGAAAAAAGATGTTTACGGAAACATCGAAGGCCTCATGAACCACTTCATGCTCGTGATTAAAGGTCTTCGTCCACCAGTGGGCGATATTTACGATGCAACTGAAGCTGCAAATGGCGAGCTTGGATTTTACTTAGTGAGCGATGGCTCAGGCCGACCATATCGTTTGCATGTTCGTGCGCCTTGTTTTGCGATTTACCAATCCTTCAGTGAACAAGTTCAGGGTGGATTGCTTGCAGACGTGATTTCTGTTTTGGGAAGTATGAATTTAATCGCCGGAGAATTGGATCGCTAATGTTTCGATTATCTAATGAAGGTTTAAATTACGTAAAGTCGGAGCTGACTCGCTACGAACAGAAACAATCGGCAATTATCCGGTGCTTGTATCGCGTTCAAGACGAAAACGGTGGCTGGCTTTCAAAAGAATCAATGGCTCACTTATCTGAAGTGATGGATATTCCGGTTGCGCAAATCGAAGAAGTGGCTTCGTTCTACACGATGTTCAATCACAAGCCGGTTGGAAAATTCCACGTTCAGGTTTGTTGCACACTTTCTTGTGCGATGGCCGGAGCTCGCGAGTTGACCGACGCGATGATGAAAGAGGCTGGCTGTTCTCGCGCGGGCGAGACAAGCAAAGACGGAAAATTTACTTTCTCGAAAGTTGAATGTCTTGGCTCATGCGATACAGCTCCAATGCTGCAAGTGAATCGTGATCATTATATCGAAAATCTCTCGACAGAGTCGGCGCTTAAGTTAGTGCAGGATTTGCGAAAGCAAACCAACTAATAGGATGAGGAACAAATAGAAATGGCTGAAGCAAAAGTACTTTCAGAACATTACGACAAAAAAGAATATCGCTCGCTCGAAGGCTACAAAAGTCTTGGCGGTTATAAAGTTTTAGAAAAAGCACTTAAGATGGATCGCACTGAGATCATCAACCTTGTGAAGGCTTCAGGTCTTCGCGGTCGCGGTGGTGCGGGCTTTCCAACTGGAATGAAGTGGAGCTTCTTGCCAAACAATGGCGAGCCTCGTTACTTACTTTGCAATGCTGATGAATCAGAGCCTGGAACCTTCAAAGACAGAAAGATGATGGAGCGTGCTCCTCATCAATTGATTGAAGGCATGATTATTTCTGCTTACGCAACTGGCGCGCAGAAGGCTTACATTTATATTCGCGGTGAATTCACCGGCCCTACAATGATCTTAGAACAAGCTATTCGCGAAGCAAAAGAGGCAGGATACCTTGGTAAAAACATTCTGGGTTCAGGCGTTGAAGTTGAACTTGATTTGTTCCTGGGTGCTGGCGCGTACATTTGCGGTGAAGAAACTGGATTAATTTCTTCACTCGAAGGCTACAAAGGTCAGCCGAAGTTGAAGCCACCATTCCCTGCGGTACAAGGCTATCTTCGTAAGCCAACTATCGTTAATAACGTAGAGACTCTTGCAGCCGTGACTTACATTCTTCGAGATGGCGTTGATGCATATCGCAAGCATGGAACTGAAAAATCGGCTGGAACAAAGCTTTTCTCGGTCAGTGGCAACGTTAACAAGCCCGGTGTTTATGAAGTTCCACTCGGATATCCGATGATGGACTTGATTAACAACGAGTGCGGCGGTTTGAAACCAGGACGTAAACTTAAGGCAGTTATTCCTGGTGGCTCTTCTTGCCCAGTTTTGAATGCTGAAGAAGCTGGTAGAGCAAATATGGATTACGAAAGCATCGCCGGTCTCAAGTCGATGCTCGGTTCAGGTGGAATGATCGTGATTGATGATTCAAATTGCATGGTTGATCTCATGCAAACGATCACTCATTTCTATCATCATGAATCTTGCGGCCAATGTACTCCATGCCGTGAAGGTACTGGATGGCTAAACAAGATCGTTCACTCAATTATCAGTGGGCACGCGAAAGAAAGTGATGTCGCTTTGTTGGCAACAGTTGCAGACAACATGATGGGTCGAACGATTTGCGCACTTTCAGACGCAGCAGCGATGCCGGTTGCGAGTTTCATTTTAAAATTCAGAGACGAATTTGAGTACTTCATTCGTGAAGGCAAATCGAAAGTAAAAGGACAGGTCTATGGATCAGCCGGTCACTAAAAAGATTTTGAAGTGCACGATTAATGGCGTTGCGATCGAAGTTTCTGAAGGCACTTCGATCATCGAGGCGATGCAAAAAAATCAACAGGCTATTGCACATTACTGCTGGCACCCAGGTCTTTCAGTCGCTGGTGTTTGCCGCCTTTGCGTAGTTGAGATTCAAGGAAATCCGCGTCCTCAAATCGCTTGTAACACAATGGTTGCCGACGGAATGGTCGTGAACAACACGAGCGACAAAGTAAAAGACGCAGTAAAATGGGGATTAGATTTCCATTTAATTAATCACCCTCTCGATTGTCCCATTTGCGATCAGGCGGGGGAGTGTGGTCTTCAAGATCAGTACATGGCCTATGGTAAGTACGACCCAGAGATGCACGAAGCAAAAGTTAAGAAACATAAAGTTGTCGATATCGGCCCTCGCGTAATTCTTGATAGCGAGCGCTGTATCCTTTGTTCTCGATGCGTGCGCTTCACTGACGAAGTGAGCAAGACTCATGAGTTAGGAATTTTCAACCGCGGTGACCGCGCAGAGATCGGCATTGTTGAAGGCCGCAAGCTTGATAACAACTACTCGATGAACACAGTTGATATTTGCCCGGTGGGAGCTCTTACGAGCAAAGATTTCAGATTCCGTCAGCGTGTTTGGCTTTTAAAAGAAGCTGATTCAATCTGCACAGGTTGTTCAACAGGTTGTAACGTAAAAGTTCATTTCAACCGTGAAGGTATCTTCCGCATTAAACCTAAGTTCAATGCAGAAATTAACTCATACTGGATGTGCGACGTCGGTCGCGACAGTTATAAGTTTTTAAATCGCGAATATCGTTTGCTTGATGCTCAAGTGAACCGCGATGGACGAGCTGAGTACATCCTCCCTGAAACTCTTGCTCGCAAAGTCGGCGAGAGTCTTCGTACTGCTGGCGAAGCAGCGGCACTTGTACTCACAGGCCAGCATTCAAACGAAGAATACGAAGCACTCATCGGACTTTTCCTAAAGGATCTCGGCAGCACTCGCATTTATCACTGGGTGAATAACCCAGACGAAATGGAGAAGTTTGACGGTCTTTTGTATCGCGGAGATAAGAATCCAAACACTCGAGGTCTTCAAAGCATTATGAAGAAGTTCGGTGTCAGCACCGACATGAAGCAGTTGTCTGCTGACGTCGCTAGTGGTGCTATTCAAACCGTAGTTGTCGCGGGCCCAGAGAATCAATCGGTGTTCCCTGATATGCCAACACGACTCAATGAGTGGACTCGTGCTCGCAATCTAATTTGGTTAACTGCGTGCCGTAATGAGTTGCTTGAACGCAGCGCCAATATCACTTTGATTCCGCTTAAGACTTACTTTGAAAAGCAGGGCACTTACGTCAACTTCAAAGGTATTGCTCAAACTATTAAGCCAGGTGCTGTAACAGTTCCAAATGCGTTGAGCTTAGAGCAAGTTGCCAATCTGTTCGCAGGACGCGAGCTCGATGCACGCGATATCGAGCTTGATACTTATTTACTCCACACTGGCGCCGTTCGTAACGAAGCCGAAATGGTGAGAGGCGCTTTATGATTAATAGTAATGAGTTTTATGTAGTTCGCGGACCTCAAGCTAAAAAAGTTTGGTATTTGCCAGGTATTTTCTCGGGCATGGGTCTTACTTTTGGTAAAATGATTAAGAATATCTTTAACCAGAAGCAAATGCCGACGTTGAACTACCCTGAGCAAAAGTACGAGTACGGTCCGCGCGCTCGAGGCAACCACGTGTTGACTGTTAAAAAAGATGGATCGATTCGCTGCACAGCTTGCATGTTGTGCGCAACGAACTGTCCTGCAGATTGCATTAACATCGTCGCAGCCGAGCACGAAGATCCTTCGGTTGAAAAATTTCCGATCAGATACGAGATCGATATGCTTCGCTGTGTATTTTGCGGTTTCTGCGAAGAGGCTTGCCCCGTCGACGCAATTCGCATGGGCCCTGAGTGGCAACGCCCAGGCTCGAATGGCACAAACTTCATTTACGATTTAAAAGAACTCGCTTACCGCCCATCACTCAAAGGCGGAATTGTTTCTGTCGTTGATGAGCAAGAGCGCCACCAAGCCGGTATCTAGAAGTAAAAGAAAAGTAGAGCCACTAGAGTTGGTGGCAGAGCGAATAGCAAAAGCTTAAGTGGCTTAATTCCATCAGCGCCGAATGATTCTTGCAGAATCGAAAATCCAGCAGGGTTGGGTGCGTTTGCGATCACAGTGAGGCCACCGCCGGCCACTGCTCCAGCAACTAGATAATATTTGAACGAATCACTTAATCCTTCAATTTGCGAACCGAGGTAGGTCAACGCTGCGTTGTCAGTGATCGCAGTGAGTGCAGCCGCTGAAAAATAAACTTCAACGTCGCCAAATGAGCGAAGTACTGGATCGAGCCACCACTTCTGAAGTGAGCCGAGTACAACTAAGCCTGCTAAGAAGAATGCAACTAAGAGACTTTCTTTCAATCGCAACTCGGTTTGGAATTCTGAAGTGATCGAAACTAACCCCATAAAGAATAAGAAGACTCCGAGGAACATGACTGGATGGTGCGAAAAACCAACGACGGCCGCGATGAAAAGCAGATGCATAATGATCAGCCACGCAGGAGTTTTAGCAAATGCAGCGGTTTGTGGTGCGTTCATTTTTGAAAGTTCGTCTTTCAGCACGTAGGTTGCAAAGGCAGCATTTATCGCAACAGCGATCGCGGCCTTCCAACCAAAGTTGGTCAGCATGTAAGTTAAATCCCAGTTCCACTTCGAAGCCACCATTAGTACCGGAGGTGCAGCGAAGTGTGTAAGGACTCCACCAATTGAAATATTCACGAATAGAACTGCAATCGTTACGTACTTGAAAAAATCAGAAGGATTGCGGTCATAGTACCGCTGCTTAAGTAGAATAGCCGTTACCGTCATAGCGGCCGGTTCAGTGATCAGACTCCCTAGCAGCGGCCCTGCGCTGAGTGTCGCCACATAAACCGTCCACTCAGCAGAGCTGGGAATTAGGCGAGCGATTAGAAGTATTAAACGATTCGAGAAGTAAAGAACAGGAGCAGTTGCT
The DNA here is from genome assembly GCA_043727635.1 of Bdellovibrionales bacterium. Taxonomy (GTDB): domain Bacteria; phylum Bdellovibrionota; class Bdellovibrionia; order Bdellovibrionales; family JAMPXM01; genus JAYSYM01. Next base: position 11,255 of record JAYSYM010000647.1, read on the forward strand.
GCCATCGCCATGATCGCAAATACAAATAATGGCTCGGTAAAGTTTTGTGACTCAACGTAAGTGATGGCGTCGTTGCTTCCGCTTATTATGAAGTAACCAACGACAAAGATGGCCGCCCAGAGGCCAAAGATAACTTCGACTTCTCCCAAAAAATGAAAAAGGTTCTCGTTGATTGAGCCTTCGTTGAAGCGATTGCCAATAGCCTGAAATTTACTGCTGAGGAAGGTGTGGAGAATTGCGAGCGCAAAACAGACTGTTGCTAAAATCTCGATGGCACTCGCGTTCATGGATAAAGACTATAAACATGGACTTGGAGGGGCAATGTTTATTGCGGTAATTCGCGTTTATTGGCTTCGATCACGCGAACTGCGCAATCTTGTGAGAGCTGCCTGAGACCATTTTCATTTACAGTGATGCTGATTGCGCCCCAGTCGGGCCATTGTGAATCGACCTCAAGTACTCCTTCAGTGCGCGCAAGAAACGCCTCGATTGTTGATTGGCCAAGATTGTGAAAGTGAAGAATCACTTGTGCTGAACCACTCTCGATATCGCTATTAACAACCTTTTGATTCTCAACGTCTTGGTAAACTGGATAACTCTGACGGCCACAGGTTGCTGCCTCTTCGTTAACATCGGCTGCCGTGCCTGAAGCGTAGGAGTCGCTTTGCGCAGTCTTGCGTTCTTGACCTTGCATAGCTGACGGCTGGCCAGAAGAGGTGCCGCAAGCTGTGCAAAATAAAAAGAGGAGGATTAGAGCAAGTTCGACCGGAAATGCGTACTTCTTGATTTCGAAGCCTTGCTCGCTTTTCAATGTTGGTTCTAGATGAAGGGTGTCAGAGAGATGAATCATTTTTTAGAGCCTCCTTGCTCAATCGACAACGTTGCCGGTGAAACAGTTATCACATGCGCGAAGGCCGCTTAGCTTTACGGTTCAGTCATAACTCGGGCGAAGATTTTGTAGAGTTCTAGAAATGCGATTTTCCCTCGGAAAATAGGCTAGACCTCTGTCTGGGTTGCGCTAGATCAATGGCCGGGTTTAAGATGAGCCCATGAGAGTTGATCTTCCTAAGGCCGACACCTGGTATGCAGTGAATGAGCAGGCGCGTGAGTATCTTAAGATAGCTGACGATCCGAATATCACTGTACAAGTTTATCTAGGAGTTCGGCACGCGCTCTGGGAAGTCACGCAAGCACTCGCTAACACTTTTTCTCACCGAAGAACAATTGGTTACACTCCATTCTCAGGACCTGAGGGTGAGTTCGTAGCACTTCAATTTGCAAAAGAGGGTTTCACAGTTAAGAGCTTATCGCTTGATGAGTTCAATAATCCTAAGCCGTGGCTCGAGACAGCTAGCAAGCAAATGCTTTGTTTGCTATCGGCTTACGACGATCCGGCAACTGGGGAACTTTACCAGAGCGCATCGCACGCTAGCGCGATGAAAGATCAGCGCATATTTAGAATTCTCGTTTCGCATTCATATCATCGAAACTATTCATTAGAGAAAGTTCAGCCTTACGATATCCAAATTCTATCAATTAAACCTGACCTCGCTATTGCTGTCTTGGGCGAGCGCGCGAAACTCACGCCACCGGTTGCAGCGAATCTTGAGTGGCGTGACCTGAATTTGACGGATGTTTTTAAGCTGAGAACAGCTGACGAAGAAACCGGTGCGAAGAAAGCTCTTACAGAGTTTCATGCTCTACTCCCGTCAGAAATTTCAACTTATAAGCCTTCGGCCGAGTCACTTCACGACCGCGCATTCTTATTGGTACAAAACGTTGAAGGATTGAGTTTTATCACGGCGCTCGGCAAACAATTGGGTATCGAGCTGCGAGACCAAGGAAGTGCAGGAGACCTTGAGACGTTGAGCGTTTGCCGATGGCAAGATCCTCGACAACTTGAGTGGCTTGCGCAGAAGGGCCTAACAATTGAAAAGCTCCGCGGTAGCGCAATCATTTCGGCTGAGCTGATCCAAAAAACCGGGCCCGCTAAACTAGTTCAGACAATTAGTTTGGTTCATAAGCAGTTGCTGAGTGAGCAACAGCTTTAAGACATTGTCGGCGTGGTGATTGAGCCCGCAGCCTTAAGTTCATCTTCGAAATATTCCAAAGTTAATTCTAACCCGTCTTCAAGAGACGTAGTCGGCTCCCAACCAAGAATTTCTTTTGCTCGAGAAATATCAGGCTTTCGCTGAAGCGGATCATTTTCAGGTAGCGGCAAGAAACGAAGCGGAGTCTTGTTCCCGGTGAGCTCATTAATTTCATCGGCCATTTCTCGGACAGTTCGCTCGAGAGGGTTGCCGATATTAACAGGGCGGGTTTCCTCAGACTGCATGAGGGCATAGATGCCTTCGCACAAGTCTTTTACGTAACAGAAACTTCTAGTTTGTTTACCGTCGCCGTAGACACTTAGCGCTTGTTTCTGAAGTGCTTGTAAGAAGAAGTTTGGAATTATTCTTCCGTCATCAGGGCGCATGCGTTCGCCGTAAGTGTTGAAAATCCGAACGATACGAGTGTCGACCTGATGTTGCCGATGGTAGGCCATCGTAATAGCTTCGCCGAAACGTTTTGCCTCGTCATAGCAACCTCGCGGGCCAATTGGATTTACATTTCCGAAATAACCCTCGTGTTGCGGGTGAACTAACGGATCACCATAAACTTCACTCGTACTCGCAAATAGAATTCGAGCTTCTTTTTTTGCAGCGCAAGCGAGTAAGTTCTGATGCCCAATCGCAGCCGTGTTCAAAATGAAAGTCGGCATTCGCTTAAAATCAATCGGCGAAGCAGGTGAGGCTAAGTTATAGATCTCATCTACATGGCCTGGCATGTCGACGAATTCGTTAATGTCGATGTTTACTAGGCGCACATCTTTTGCGACATGCGAAAGGTTGTCGGCTCGTCCTGTAACGAAATTGTCGAGAACAGTAACTTGGTATTTTTTCGACAGAAGAAGGTCTACGAGGTGACTTCCGATAAAGCCTGATCCGCCCGCGACAACTGCGTGTTTCGACATCGCCTTCTTACTTTCTTGCGAGCGCTTCGCGCCCAATGCAGTAGTAATTAAATCCAGCTTCTTTCATCTTAACTGGATCAAGAACGTTTCGACCATCGAAAATAGTCGGAGTCTTAAGAGCCGAACGTAGGAATTCGAGATCTGGGCTTCTGAACTCATTCCACTCAGTCACGATCGCAAGTGCATCGGCACCTTCAACTGCAGCTTCAGCAGTACTAACGATTTCAAATTTAACTTTGCTAGCCGCGCGCGCTGTTACTGAAGCAACTGGGTCGAACGCTTTTACAGTTGCGCCAGCCTCAACAAGTTTCTCAATCATATAAAGCGCCGGAGCTTCGCGAACATCGTCAGTGCGGGGTTTGAAGCTAAGTCCCCAGACTGCGATAGTTTTACCTTTGAGCGATCCGTAGTGCTGAAGCATTTTCTCCAACAGAATTCCTTTTTGCCGATCGTTAACTTCATCAGCAGCAGCAACGATTTGCATTTGTACCGAGTGCTTGCGGCCAGTATGAACCATCTCTTTTACGTCTTTTGGAAAGCAGCTTCCGCCGTAACCAACTCCCGGATAAAAGAATGCCGGGTTAATGCGGCTATCAGATGTAAAGCCAGTGCGTACCGCATCGATGTCCGCGCCAACTTTATCAGCGAGTCGCGCAAGTTCGTTAATGAAGCTGATTTTTACCGACAAGAAAGCATTGGCTGCATACTTCGTCATTTCCGCAGAAGTATTGTCCATGAACAAAATCGGGTTTCCGTTTTTTACGAACGGAGAATAAACTTCTTTCATCAAGTCGGCCGCTTGTTGTGATTTGCAGCCGATGACCACGCGATCGGGTCGAAGGAAGTCGTCAATTGCGGCGCCTTCTTTTAAAAATTCAGGATTGTTGATGATTTCAATTTCCTGTGCGGTGTTCTCTTTGCAGAACTGTGCAAGCTCTTTGGATGTTCCAATTGGCACTGTGCTCTTGAGCACAATAAACTTTTTGCGATTAGCCGCCTGACAAATTGAGCGGAGAACCGACAGTGTCGGGGTCATGTCTGCGCTTCCATCAGCCTTCTCGGGGGTGCCTACAGCGATGAAAACGATGTCATTGCGGCGGACCGCATCAGCGAGGTCAGTTGTGAATTCGATTCGAGATTTCGCCGTTTGAAGGATGTCTTCAAGACCCGGTTCGTAGATAGGAATGATTCCCTGCTTAAGTTTGTCGATCTTCTCAGCAAAATCGACGCAAATTACGTGGTGGCCAGCATCGGCAAAACATACTCCGGCGACCAATCCAACGTAGCCAGTTCCTACGACAGTAATGTTCATTGAAAGTACCTCAGGTCAAGCGTTGCGACTTAGAAGGATAGTGGGTAGAACTAAATCGGTAGCATGGCAAAACCTCTAAAACAAGCGCTTATTCTGACACTTAAGACCGGTCTCGCCGTAGGGTTAATCGTATGGTTTGTACGAAGCGGCGCACTTGATCTCGATCTTATTTTGCAGCTGATTACTCCCGGCAGAGTCGCAGCTGTATTGGGTCTCGTGGGTTTGCAAATCTTGATTAACAATTACCGCTGGCAACTATTAATCGCGACTCAGGGTCTTAAAGTAACAACTGCAAAAACATTTCCCTTAAGCTTAATCGGGATGTTCTTTAATTATGCTATGCCTGGTGGAGTTGGTGGAGATGTTGTTAAAGGTTATTACCTAATTCAAGATCAGCCGCATTTTCGCTCGGGCGCTATCGTCAGCATCTTCATGGACCGGATGATTGGCTTTTTTATTATGATCCTCACTGCAGCAATCGCTTTAATATGGAAGTGGGAAACGGTTGTTGCGAGCGACGCGCTCACTAGTCTTGCTACTGGAGTTATTCTTCTCGCGGTTGGGTTTATTGCGTTTTTTGCATTGGCACTTTCACGGCGGGTTAAAACTTTCAAAGCGGTTCAATTTGTTTTCGATCGTTTCCCGATGGGTAAAAAGGTTGAGAGACTTTACTTGCGACTTCATTCCTTCAGAGGTCACACCAAAACTTTATGGAAAGCGTTCTTCTTAAGTTTTATTGCGCAGTTCGGAACTATCATTGCCGTGGCGTTGATGGGCCAATGGATGGGAGTGACCGAACTTTCTTTAGGTGACTATATGTTCCTTGTTCCGCTTGGAACAGTAGCGACTGCGATTCCAATTTCTCCTGCAGGAATTGGTGTCGGACAGGCCGCATTTTATTTTCTTTTCAACTCAGCGCTTGGATTTAAAAGTCCACTGGGGCCGGTTGCCATCACGGCTTTGCAGATTTCGCAATTCATGTGGGGTTTGGTAGGCGCATTCTTCTATTTGCGTCGCAAACCCATTATGGTTGCTCAAGATGCAAGTTAAAGACAAAGCGATCGTCTTGCGCACGACCCGTTACGGGGAGCATGACTTGATCGTGCAAGTAATCAACTCAAAGGGTGCGAAATTAAATCTTTTCGCACGCTCCGCACTTCGAAGTAAGAAGCGGTTTGGTGGGGGAGTGCTCGAGCCCACGCATTTCATTCAAGTGATGTACCAAGATAAATCTGCAAAAGGTGGTGACCATCCACTTCATACCTTAAACGAAGCGACCTTGATTAATTCGTTTTCAAAGTTGCGGTCTGACTACGCTCGACTCGAGACAGCCTTGCATGCTGTGCAAGTGATTACAGTGGTGGCCCACGAGGGCGATGTAGACTCGGAAGCGATTTTTAATTTGCTCGGGAATACGCTGAAGGCGGCCGAGACGAGTAAGGCTCTCGAAGCGCTGAAGACTCATTTCGAAGTAAAGCTGCTAACGTTGCAAGGCGTGCTCGAACATCAAGCCGAAGAAGAAGAATTACTCCGTGCTGCGATTTCTGATCATGAAAGTTTGGTGTTGAGTGACGACCGCTGGCGAAAACTTCGCTCGCGTACGGCGAATGCGCTCAAGAGTTATTTGGGAGAAAGCCGCAGGCTCTTCCCGAATTAGAAATCCCAGTTAGCAGATAATGAAGCGAGCACCGTGTACTTCGAATAATCATACAGGGTGCTGTTTGATTCATTGAGCGTGTAAGTAGCCGTTAGGCCGCCAGTGAGTACCGCATTAATCTTTTTACTTCCGGCCAACGTCAGAACTAAATCGTGATCAGTACGCACTGTTGTTTGATTCGGATAAGTTAAGTAGTAGTAACTGAGCTTAGTGTTAGAAGTGACGTCCCAAATCCAAGGGGCAATGTAGCCGATGCTTAGGTCATAGCGATTATATTTTACGTTTTTCCCGGCGGCAGAATTCAACGTTAAGCCAAGATCGCTTGTGATCATCTTGCTGCGATCAGTTGAGGGGAAAAACAGAGCTCCTGTCAGAAGTTTTACCTTTACTGCGCTAGCGTCGTTATCTCCAACTGAACTGGTTAATTGCGAGTCGTCGTATCGAACTTCGAGTTTTGCCGTTCCCAATACGTGATCAGTTAAAATCATCATGTCATCGAAATTTAAAAATCCCGAATGTAGAATTATTTTCTGAGAGTTGTTTTCCTGACTGCTCATAATCGCTTCGTAACCAGGCTTGATATCAAGTTTGTTACCGCGGCCAAACAATACAGACTTGATTGTGTAGGGTGCTGCGATCGTGATGAGAGTTGGATCGGCTGCTCGTAAGCTGGCTTTTTGTTTGAAGTTATCATCGACGGTGTAAATATGAAGAGCGTCGACGGTGATCGCGAATTCTTTTTTTGCATCGTAAACAGGTCGGTACTTCACACCACCTGCCACGATTGATCGGTAACCTACAAGGTCCGTTGCTCCGCCGGTAGTTAGAGTATCGTTAATTGCTAATACATTTGAATCATACATTTCGCCCAAGAGTGCCGTCGCACTCCAACGTTTTGCTTTTTCTTTCTCGAATTGTCGTAACGACTGAATGCGCTCGATCATCTCTTCGGCTTTTTCATCAAGCTTCGGATCTTTTGATGTGTCTAAAACTGTTTGGAAAGCGAGGAGAGCATTATCGAATTTTTTCTGATCAACTAAGATCATCCCGCGATAAAACTCAGCCGACGGACCAATATCTGGATGCTTTGATTTCGCTGCTTCGGTGAAATTGACAAGGGCGTTTGGGTAGTCCTCTAACTTTAAGTACGTCAGGCCGATGTAATACGCGCGTTCAGCAGAATTCTGAGCAGTTGGCTGAACTAAGCTCAAAAACACGATAGCTCGATTTGATTCTGCTAATTTGTATAGGGTCACACCGTACTGGAAGTAAAAGTCTGTGTTTTCAGGATCGAGCTCAAGTGCTTTGCCGAATTTTTCTCCCGCAGTTTTGTAGTCAGCAACTTTATATGCCGCTAGCGCCTCTTGGGCCAACTGGGTGGCTTGCCGTTTTCGGCTTTGGCGTTCTGGGGCGGGAAGCTTAGAGAATTCCATGAGGCGAGCTGCGCGCTTTTGAACTTCAATCTGCTCGATGCGAACTCGATCTTGGAAGGCTAGTGCGTTAGCTTTCCTCCGTGCTGCAGTTTCAGCCAATTGGCTTGCTTCGATAGTTGAATCAGGAATGATTTTTCGGTTGGTAACACCCAGTGCAAGTCGTTCTGCTTCGAACGCTCTATAGGCAAGGCGTGCTTGCTCGGAAGTATCATAAATTTCAACAATCTGTTGTTTGCCGCTTCGGCGGAAGATGAACGGCTTTCGAGCGATCTTTTTATTTATGATAAGGCTTCGAAGTTCTTTTACTTCAGAATTCTTTCCAAGCAATTCAGGAGGTGCGACATAGAATTCTGGAGCGAGCTTGGCTACATTTTCCCAGCGCACAGAATAAATACCGCTAAAGACCGCAGAGTCTGGTTCAGTTTCTTCGAGATAAACTTGAACGAGCTTATCAGTTGCGCCTTCGCGCAGAATCACACTCGCCGAGTCGATCGCTTTTGGATCTTTGTTCCATGGAGAGCTCCCGTAAATCACGCGAACTGCGCGTTCAGCGTTGATCGGTGCTAACCGCTTTTTTGTTCCTTCGGCTAATGGTGCTTGGGGAACAAACGGATTTGGTTGTTGTGCAAAACTGCTTTCGATTAAAAACAGTTGAACGAAAAATAGCGTTGTAACTACAGCGATGGTTCTCAAAGATGATCTCCTCTTAGAAGACCACCATAGTTTAGTGTTTGATTAAGCAATTAGGTACTGGACCAGCCCCTAAGGGCCAGCGCTAATAAGTGATGATGACCTGAAGGTTACTAAGACCCTTCGGTACCTGATTCATGAAGTCTGGATTCATGTTGATGTCCTGCATTGGCATCGGTGGTGGCATCATCGGCATTGGCATAACCGGCATTGGTTGAAACGCAATCGGTTGCTCGTATGGCGGTGGCTCGAGTGGCATCATTGGAGCCGGCGGAAGAGACGCAACATCTCGGCTTGGGTCCGGCTGCGGTGCAGTTCCGGGCGCTGGCTGCGCAACCGGAGTCGGTTCGTCTGAAGAAGGAACTGGCTCTTTCACATCATCTCGTCTAGGCGGAGCATTGCGTGCGCTGTCGCTAGCATTCGGCGACGGCATCGCTGCTTGGCTGTTTGCGTCCATCTGTTTTAGTTCAGATGCTGGAACTGCTTTCGGAGCCTCGGGAGACTTTCCCATAAGCACTTCAGTCATCTGCCCAGCAGTAACTGAAACGCTAGGCATTAGTCGACCGCCCTGATCAAGTTTACCTACTTCAACTCTACCTTCGAACGTAACGATTTCTAAGCGACCCATTTTCGGATCAAACGATGCGATGAAGTCTGTACCGCGAACCCCGGCAACTGCGGCTTTGGTTTTAACTTGGAATGTATTTGCTTGGCCGTCGTACTTTTGTTTCACGGTTGAACGAACTTTGCCTTTTAAGACATCGAGCAAAACTTTTCTCTTATCTTCTTCAGGTTTGTATTCGTAGGCTGCGATCTTCATCACAGTATCTGGAGAAATGTTTATTTCGTTGTTATCGACCATCTTAATTTTTGCACGTGAATCAGCTGCAGCTGAGATTGAATCTCCTGCGCAAACTTCTGTTCCCACTCGCGCGCGATCTGATCGCTTTTCTTTTGCGAAGTCGACTTGGACTGAACCTTTGACGACAACGAACTTACCGCACGCAGCTTCGGCTTGCGAAAATGGTACGAATAAAACCGCAATAATGATGAGTGCAAACACTCTCATTGGAAAACCCCCTGATTACGTACAGCTAACTTACAGTAATTTTTCGGAATTCCGGGGTCTTAACTTAATCGAAATACCAAGACAGTACGTCTCGGTTTGAGATTACGAGCCTATCTTTTTTGGCTTTCTCGGGATGAGTCGTTCGAAAGGATAAAACCGGTGGCTTCCAAAAGACTTTTAGCAATGTAGTCGGGTTTTGCGAAGTTGTTAGTGTTCTCTTCGTTAAGTCCCTCGAGTAAAACTGTTCGGCAACCAGCACGGAAACCCGCTTCGATGTCACTAAGCCGATCGCCCATCATCCAACTTTTTTTCAGATCAAAACCATTTTCTTGGGCAGCTTGTTCAAGCATTCCTGGGTTTGGTTTGCGAAGCGGGTGATTGCTTTCAACTGAGTACGGAGCGTAGTAATAACCTTTAAATGAAACTCCAAATGCCGCGAACTTCTCTCGCATTCGTCGGTGAATTTCATTTAAATTTTCAAGCGACACGATCCCGCGAGCTATTCCACTTTGATTAGTTGCAATCGCAAACTCAAATCCCGCATCACGTAACTTTTGAAGGGCAGTGAAGACGTCTGGAAGATACTCAATTTGTTCAGGATCATTGAGATAAATCTTATCGATAATCAGAGTGCCGTCTCGGTCGAATATAACTGCTTTTTTCATCTCTCACTCTTGGCTTTAGACTTATTTCCCAGTGGATGATGAGTTTCAACTGTTCTCGCCAATTGATCAATTCCCAAATGAGTATATTTTTGCGTGGCTGAGAGCGACGCGTGGCCGAGAAGTTCTTGAAGAGTGCGAAGGTTAGTACCGCTGCTCAAAAGGTGCGTAGCAAAGCTATGCCTTAGCGCATGCGGATTGAGTGGCTTCACAAGACCTGCACGCGCTCCTAAAGAGCGAACGATCGAGAATGCTACTCGCGTAGAAAGTGGCTCAGCTCCCCAGATAAATTTGCCTTTACCTTTCAGCGCAGAAATTGATTTCAAAACGATCGGAGGGAGTGCTACGAGACGCTCTTTCGATCCTTTTCCGCGAATGCGAATAAGTCGTTTAGTTGCATCTATGTCTTGCCACTTCACATTGCAAGCTTCACTTACCCGAAGGCCTCCGCCATAAAGCAAAAGCAGAAGAGCTTTTTCTCGCAGAGCTCGCTCCTTAAACTCTTCCTTCGCTTTTTTAATCGCGACTTCGGCAATCTTAATTACTGCGATCGATTCGTCGACCGATAGAAAGTGGGGAATTCGAACGGGCGGCTTCGGTGCGTGCACCTGAAAGTTCAAATCGCGTTCTATATGTCTTTCCTGAAAGAGCCATTTCAAAAAGCTTTTCAAGCAAGCGGCTTTGCGATTGCGACTCGAGAGCGAAAGATTGGACCACGAGTTCTGAGCCTCTCGGACCACCTTCAACAGGGCCTCGTCGCTCGTTAGATAGGCCGTAGCTATAGGCTCCATCAGAGCCCGCTGGCGGGTTACGCCCCGACTTTTTGGGTTTCTCGGTGCAGGAGCCTTTTGGGCCTTTTTGTCGCTGTTTTGGGACCTCAGGGAACTTCGAAACCGGAACTGCGGAAGGCTTTCACCCCCGACTTCGGACCCCGGCGGGAGCATGGTACCTAAATTTTTCAGACCAAACGCTTGAGAAAGATCAAGTTCGTAGGCTCGCAAAGTCAGAGGTGACGCTGATTGGATAAAGTTCTGAAAATTCAAGAACTTAGCAACTAAATCAGGGAGGTATTGTGCGACTTTTTTGGACTTCAAACTGCTACTTTCTGAACTTTTTTTCAACGCGGTGCAAAATTTATCTTGCAAAAGTTACTCGATGCCTTTAGTTTAAGCCCGTAACGCAGCGTATCAAACCGAGACACGGATGAATGGGCAAGAATCGCAGGCGAGTAAGAAACGAACTTAATAGACCCATTTGTTGTAAAAGGCGGTACGTATGTCTCAGGTCGATAACACACCAATTCTCCCTATTTCTGCATCAGCTTCTGCTCTTCAGACTCCAGAGAACCAAAACCAAGGCAATTCTAGTGTAGACACAAAAGTGATCGTCTACAAATCAGAAGTCATGCGCCAACTCATGAAGATGATTGATCGCGTTTCTCCATCAGGCGCTACAGTATTAGTGCTTGGCGAGTCGGGAACAGGTAAAGAGTTAATCGCTCGTGCAATTCACGATCGCAGCAACCGTAGCAAGAAGCCATTTGTTGCAATCAACTGCGGCGCTCTTCGCGAAACACTTTTAGAATCAGAATTATTCGGTCACGAGAAAGGCTCTTTCACTGGAGCATACACTCGCAAAATCGGTTTAGCTGAAGCAGCAACTGGTGGAACATTGTTCCTCGATGAAATCGGCGAACTTAGCCCAGGTATTCAAGCTAAGCTTCTTCGCTTCATTCAAGAAGGTGAAATCTTCCGCGTTGGTGGCAAAGAGCCAATCAAAGTTGATATCCGCCTTATCTCTGCAACTAACCGTGAATTAGATGTTGAAGTAACTAAAGGTAACTTCCGTGAAGATCTTTACTACCGCATCAACACGATCACTGTTCACTCACCACCACTTCGTCGTCGTAAAGAAGACATTCCTTTGTTAGTTGAACACTTCTTGGCTCGTGGCCAAAACCGCTTCTTAAACCGCGGCCGCCAAATGAGCGAAGATTCTATGGTGATCTTGTCGAAATACGACTGGCCAGGAAACATTCGTGAACTTCAAAACGCTTGCGAACGTCTTCAAATCTTGGCTGATGGTCACACGATCATGCCAGGCGATCTTCCAGAGAACATCACTAATCCAGAGCAAAAAATCGTAATGGACGACTACGATCCAGCTGTTCCGCTTCATGATCTAGAAAAGCGTTATATCTTAAAGGCGCTTAACTACTTCGACGGAAACAAAACTCAAGCTGCGAACGCTTTAGGTATTACGATCAAGACTCTTTACAACAAACTTCACGAGTATGGCGAATTCGAAAAATACGCTGTGCACACAAAACCAAAAGTATAATTAAGAAATTTAGATGAGCTGCGTGCGAACTTGGCCTGGAGGGGCAAGTTCTCCGCGCAGCCTCAACTTTTAATCTCGCAGAAAAAATGAAAACTCTAATGGCGACTCTCGTTCTTTTTATGGCAGTGACCGCTCAAGCTAGCTCTGGCCAACAATACCGCGAAGACATTCGGAATTTGTTAAAGGTTCACAAGAGCCTTCAGGAACAGACGACTATTAACGGTTCAATCTGCGCAAGCGAACAGTACGAAAGCCACACGATTCTCACCACTGAAGAGGGAAAAGTTTATTCAGCTCACATGGGAAGCTTTTCTAATCCATACGAGTCAGAATCTAGCAAACAAACGGCTGAGTTAATCGACCTTTCAAACTGTAGTGTAAAGAAATTTAAGTTTTAGTTTTTAGGGCGCGGAGCAAAAGATGAAAGATGTAGTTCAAATCATCAAAAATCTTCTGCTCTCACTTCTTGCTACTGTCGCACTTTCAGCGACAAAAGCTTACGGCGCCGACTCATACCTTCTTGGTGCGTCTCCTCACCGGCACCACACAATCGACGACGTTCAAAAAATCGGTGAAAAGAATCAGACTTTTGCCGGCATGTTCACTGATGCATTTCGAAAAGGTTTTAGACCTCTCACTTCTAACTGGGGTAACGAGCAGTATCGACCGTTACGAGTTCTTCCACTTCAAAATCAAGTAGCAACTAAACAAGTTTTAGAATTTAAGATGGCGCTTGAGTCTGAGAAGAAAAATCTCATGCGCATTTATAAATTGAAGAATGCGACATACAACAAACTTGCGGCAATGGCTCTTGGTATTTACGGCAATGAATCAGAGTTTGGAACTTCGTTCCGGTTGAAATTAAAAGAGAGCTTTCAAGATTTAGTAGTGCTCGGAAAAATGATTCAAGGCGAGAAGAACTTAACAACTAGTCGTGGTGGCACTCAAATTAAGGATTTACCAGCGAAGATCAAACAACATTACAACATAACTTCGGACGACCTAATAATTCCGTTCAACTCTGCCGTCGCAACGATCGGTTATCTTACTCAAACCTTTTCGATGTTGCTCGAGCGCGAAGATCTCGAATACATAAATACTTCGAACGTATTTGATTACATGCCCTACGTGTACTCGGGCCAAATGTACAAACTGTTAAAAGGCACAGCGACGGTGAGAGACAACA
>JAYSYM010000648.1:0-8230 GCA_043727635.1 Bdellovibrionales bacterium
TCTCAATTCGAAACTCAAGCCCGAGTACGCGATGCGAGTGGCTGACGTAAGCTTAGGTGGAGCAGCCGTGCGAATGAACCCCGAGCAGCTCTCTCAGTATTGGGTAGGAAGCTCTATTAAAGGCTCACTAGCGATTCATGGGCGTGATCCAATCGAACTTGAAGGAACAATCAGGCACCACTTTCCTAAGCAGCAGGGGCAGCCAACGCAAAAGGTTGGCGTCCAGTTCCTTAATCTATCTATCGAGCAGCAGCGCGAGTTGCTATCGCTGACTCTCCAGTTACATAGAGAGATGAATCCAAAAACCTAATGTCTCAAAACGAAATTTATTTGCTCTTTTTTGAAACGATTTATTGTTCTCATTGTCCGAATCAACTGCCTTAAAGTTTTTCGAAAAATATTTTTTCATATCGTCTCACCCAATGATTTCAAGCACCTAGCGATGGCCACAGGCACTAAACCTAGACTAGACTAGACTAAAGCCCTAAAGAGAACTGGACCATCGTCCGTAAGTTTGTATGAACACGTTGGAGATACCCCGCGTTCAGACAAGTAGGCAAGGGTCAGTCACCCCGAACTTACCAAGCTGAGCGATCGCAGGGGACCTCCAACAAAAGTAATGGCGAAGTTCGCGGTGGGCGCGAATTAGTCTCTGTACGTTTGTGGGAGGATTTATGGGCTTAAGAATTTCTACTAACGTTGCGGCTATCAATGCGCAACGCCAGTTATCGGTACAACAGAAGAGAAACGAACACGCTATGGGTGCCTTAGCATCTGGTAGTCGAATCGTAAACGCATCTGACGATGCTGCAGGTCTTTCAATTTCAGAAAACCTAAAAGGACAGACCCGCGGTATCGGCGCTGCTCGGCAGAACGCCTCGAACGCAACTTCGCTCATTCAAGTGAGTGAGGGTGGTTTGAACGAAATCAATAACATCTTGATTCGTTTACGGGAATTAGGGGTTCAAGCAGCCTCAGACACTATCGGTGAAGTTGAACGAGACTTCCTAAATCAAGAAGCACAACAATTAGTTCAGGAATCAAATCGTATCGCTAAGACAACTCGCTTTGGTAACAAACAGTTGTTAGATGGTAGCGGCGAAGAGATGGAATTCCAAGTAGGTGCGTTCGGCGATGAAGACAACATTATTCGTTACGAACTAAAGGCTGATGCAACGAACGACGCGATCGGCATCGACGACTTCAGTGTAGGTTCGAAAGACGATGCGCGTGATGGACTGAACACTGTGGATAAAGCGTTGGTGAATATCGGTAAGATGCGCGCTGACTTCGGTGCGGTACAAAGCCGATTAAATACAACAGTTTCTAACTTAGATATTCAATTCGAAAACCTTTCAGCTGCTAACTCTCGCTTGCGAGATGCTGACGTAGCTTACGAAAGCGCAGAGCTTGCTTCTTCAAGCATCTTGCAACAAGCGGCCGTGGGTGTAATGGCGCAAGCCAACGCAGCACCACAAGCAGCATTGCGACTTCTTTCTTAAAATATTAGCGATGTGATTCCGAGCCATTGATAAAGAATGGCTCGGACCTCCCTCAGGAGGTCAGTGAGTTGCAACTTTCGGGTTGCGATTAATGGATTGGTGCGAGTTGTCTGCCATGAAGCAGAAAGCTTGCACAGCTTTGCGCAATAGGGATTTTCGGTTAGTGGTTTGCGCTTCGTGCGCATCATGATCCGAGGTCAAAAGGTAAACAGCCTAGCATTCGTGCGGCGGTTGTTGGCCTGGAATGTTTGAGTGAGGTCTTTGCCTCCGAAAGCATTTTGCTCTCGACTAAATTCTAATGTGGGCGGAATTGATTGCCGCATGTATCGGGCATTTGAGAAGTGTTGATGGTCAGTTAAGTTTCATCTTGTGTTGCTTCTGAGATTTCAAAAATTACATTGCAGGCTGAGTGGAGCCTGCATGAATAGCACTTCATCGTTTGCTCGTAGTCGAGGGATGAATTGAATTTATTAGTTCTCTCTGAGTCGTCGCCCACAAACACGACTCTTAAGCCCGGCCCCGGCAGTGGTTAATCCCGCTGTCGGGGCTTTCTCTTTTCAGGTCCTCTCCTAGACCTCCCGCAAGTTCCATCCAAACATTAAGATTGTTAACGTGAACTTGAGGTGAAAATGAACTTACTCAACTTCCTACTTCCGCTTGCGCTTTTGCTAAGCCCAATCTATTCAGAAGCAAAAGATAAGACTGCTAAAAAGCCAGTGGCAAAGAAAGCGGCTTCGAAGAAATCTGCTTCCAAGAGAGCTGTTGCGGAAGAGTCAGCGATGAGAGTGATGCCTCTCGATCCGTATTATCCCACCGAACAGTTAGTCGACTATCAAGTTGAAGACAGCAATGGAATTCTAAATTCACACAATCGCGATCAGCTGCTTGAGGCAGCCGGTTTGGCTGACACTGTGAAAGACTGGGATCATTTCGAAAAAGACATGCTCTACATGCGATTAAAGAACGAAAATATCAATGAAGTCGTCGGCCGTTACCCATTAATTCCATCTGAAAAAATTATCCGTTTAAAGAAAATGATCGCGAAATGAAATCAAAATTAATTTTAGGCATCATTCTTCTTTCGTCCCAGCTTGCCACTGCGGATATTCTCTTTTTGGACATGAACAATGCCCCGTTAGAAATCGCCGCTGCAAGGCGCGCCGCTGCCGCAAGGGGAGAGAGCGTTATCGTAATTCCTGGCCCAACTCAAAGGGCAGCGAATCGCAACGGCTTTCGAAAAGAACAACTGGATCAGGAGCTCCAAAGACTTAAGAGTCAGCGAGCAAATATTTCCTCGGTAGTAATCTCAGGCCACGATGGAAACGGCTCGTTCAGCGGAGATCTCGGTAGTATTGGAGCTGAGGACTTACGCTCGGCTTTCGCTAAAGCAAAGCCGGTCGGCGACAACGCGCGATCACTTCTGCTTTGGGGTTGCTACACGGCCACGCCGGGAAGTATCGAGTTCCGTTGGAAAGATTCTTTGCCAGGAGTAGTAGCGGTTGCTGGTTACGATGGTAGTGCTCCTGCCAGAGAGCGCCTCGGCAGTCATACTTACCTAGAAGATTTTCTCAAAAAAGAAAAAAGTTTGCTACAGATCAGAGACGCAAGACAACTCGCTGCTGCCTATAATTCGATTAGAAACATTAATGTCATGAAAGCCGCGGCTTGTGTGAACGACACTTACTTACAGCCGGGCAAAGCTCCGCGCACAATGCAGTCGATTCTCGGCGAATGTAAAGATGTAGCGACTAACGCCCCTGCGGCCGAACAGTTCAGTTGTTTCTTCGAATCGCGCGCAGGTTGTGAGACCTTGCCCGCGAATACTCCAGATAGCCCTTTGCGAACTTACTATAATCATTTGCATGCAACTAGTCACTGTGATCCGCAACTTCGAGCTGCCGGCGTTCGACGCGCTGACCCTCATTCTGTTATTAGTCTGATTCTTTTCCAGAATGTTGTAGCGAACATGCAAAAACTAAATGCTGCAGAAATCGCCCACCTCAATCAAACGCTTCAAGAAACGGGTGCTCCCGCTGACTTGAGAATTGGTGATCTGACAACCATGAAGCGCGGAGAAATCCGAGCACTGCTTGAAAAAGTGAAATTACATTTCAATTCTAAATTCGACGGCACCAAAAAGGACACGGATGCCGAAGTCGAACTCGAAGCAAAACGAAACGTCGCGTATCGCATGGTGAGTGGGATCGCCAACTCTTTGCATCAGCTACAAGAGAGATGTGTTCCATTTGATTGGGTTGAGCCAACCGGACGATCTGCTTCTTCATGTATTCCGAAAGCAGCCAATGTGCAGGCGGATATCGCAAGCGGCAAGAAGCGCCTTCACGAGTCGGCTGTTTATAGCTTACATCGTGAAGCTCGTAGTCGTAGTGAGAGTGCAATTGAAGGCCCTGAGCTCCGTCGCGCCAATGAGAGAGTGCGGGCATTGTACAGTGATCGAACTGCTACAGAAGTCGAGCGTTCGCGTGCCGAACAGGAAGTTGATCGGCTTCGCGATGCACAGGAGCAAATACTACAGCCGCGGGTTATTTCTGAATTGGAGCGAGCGGCACAACAGCCAAGCACTTCGCCGGAACGCCGAAGGGCTATTGCAGCGCACATCGCGGACCTTCGACAGAGTTCGGCTCGCGCTCGTCCGACTCCTCCGCCGACGAACTAATATTGCTCTTCAAAGATTAGAATTTACTAACACTTCAGAAAATCACATCAGACAAAATGTCGCCCGACCTTGATCACCAAGACGGCGACTGAAGTCGCGCGACTAACATCTTAGCGCACACAAATTTCGTTTCACTTTTAGAAAAATTTGAAAATTTGCACGACGTTGGTCCAGTTATCACGTGACGTTAGTCTAGTTCTACTCGACGCGACTTAAGACTACACAGACCTCGCCGAAAGGTTGGTTGTGAATGCGATGCAAACTTAGGTCGAGTTCAAGAGCCTCCACAATTGTGTGACTGCAAGAGTGGATAAGCGATGACGGAACTTAGCAAGAGCAGAGTAAAGCAAACACACAACGTGTTCAAAAAAACCAACGGTGCTAATGACGGCACTCTTCGATGAATTTCCTGGTAGGTCAGTGAAATCATACGAAGCGAGTAAGGAAAGTTCGCCTAACTTAGGAGGCCCACATGGGTTTACGTATTTCGACAAACGTTCCGTCTTTAGCAGCTCAACGTTCTCTCGCCGGTTCACAGCGTGAAATCGGAAAGAGCTTCGCTCAGTTATCATCTGGTAGCCGTATCACTAAATCGGCTGACGATGCTGCTGGTCTCTCAATCTCAGAAAATTTTAAATCGCACATCCGCGGTGCTGGACAAGCTCAGCGTAACGCGAACGACGCGATCTCAATGGTTCAGGTAGCAGAAGGTGGATTGAGTGAAATCTCTAACATCGTTACTCGCTTCCGTGAATTAGGTGTTCAAGCGTCCTCAGACACTATCTCCGATGTTGAAAGATCCTTCGTAGATAAAGAAGTTCAACAATTGAAACAAGAAGCTGATCGTATCGCAAATACAACTCGCTTCGGTAAAGTTCAACTTTTGAATGGTGAGTCTGGTGGCTTCGAATTCCAAGTTGATGTTAATAACACTAAAGATGACCGCATTTCTTTTGATGCTTCTAAGCAAGTTGCGACTCTCGACGCTATGGGATTAGAATCAATCGATTTCTCTGATAAAGAAGGTGCTCAAACAGCTCTTTCAAAATTAGATGAAGCACAACAAATGGTAAACGGCCACCGAGCAACTCTTGGTGCATTACAAAGCCGATTGAATTCGACATCTGATAACTTGGGTGTGTCGATTGAGAACTTGTCTGCAGCAAACTCACGAATTCGTGATACAGACGTTGCTCAAGCAACAGCTGAGCTGACTAAGAATCAGATCTTGTTGAACGCATCAACTTCGACTCTTGCTCAAGCTAACCAAGCTCCAATGGGCGCGATGAAGTTGATCGGTTAATCTAAGTAGAAGCGAAGCTTAAAGGGCTTGCTTCTTCGCCCCTGGTATTTACGAGAGATCGTCAGCAGGGGCGATGTGGCAAGCTTAAGGTTACTAAGGCGAATGTCCTAATTCGCCGGTATCCGACCTACCCCGAGAGAGCGCTCGCTCTTTCGGGCGGTACTTCCTAGATGGTTGTCGAGGAGAGGTCCTGAACTGAGACACTCACCCTAATTTTCCGCCTCCAGTATTCCGATTAGTACTTCGATGGATATCAAATCTGTAATTCGACAAATCATACCACTTACTGGAAAAGCGCAGGCTCCTGAAAAGCCCACGACTACCGTTGAGACAAGTGATCGCGATGCGAACGGGCAGAGCCTAAATCAGGGCGACGAAGGCAATCGTCATCTTTCAAAAGAACAAATTGAAGAAGCAATTAAGCACCTCGAGAATTTAGACGGTGTGAAAAACAACGGGCTAAAGATTCGCATGGAAATTAAAGACGATGTAACAGTTGTGTACATCGAAGATCGCGATGGCAAAGTCATTCGACGAATCCCTACCTCTGAATTAAGTCTTCTCAATCGAGACAGCACTCGCAAGAGTGGTCAGCTCCTTAATAAAGCCGGCTAACTTTTAGTCACAATGTCAGCGCTCTAGAATTTAAAACTCAAGTCCATAAGATGTGTGCAGTAGCAACACAGTCCCCGAAAGGACCTCTTATGAAAAAAGTTTTATTCTCTTTTCTGTTCGTAGCATTCACTGCGCAAGCTCAAGCATCACAAGTTGTAGCTGAAGTTCAACTCTCTCCGTCGGCTCGCAAAGCAACTGTTCACTATGCACACTGGATCAAAAAATACCCAGTTGAGTTCAAACAAGGTAAATGTAATGAGCTCCCGGATAGCGACCTAAACTGCAAAAGGCCCAATCACTAGCACGTTCTGCCAAGGTGAAATGCCAAATGAAGTTTGCGAAACTGAAACTTACATTGGCGACATCACTTCAGTAAAAGCTATCGTTTCTCGAAAGTAATCCGCGAATCAATTCGCAAATCTTAAGCGGACTCTCGACTAGTCGGGAGTCCTTTCCTCCATCACTTCGTTCTAGGCTAGCGTACCTCTCTATAACCTTCGCGTTGTACGCCCATTAACAGAACTACTATAACCGTCAAAATTCTTACGCCACGATTAATCAAATCGATTTTACCCTAGCTACAGCTCTAGATAAAAATGGTCCGGTTCATTTTATTGACTCACTGTTCAACTCCCGCATTTGAGAAACTAATTGAAGGAGAACAGTTACGTGGCAGGCATTAGCTTTGGTGGAATAAATACAGGATTACCGCCGAACCTCGTTGAGCAAATCATCGAGGCGGAGAAGCAGCCTATTAAGTCGATGCAAAATGCTAAGGGTAAATCTGAGAGCAAGCTGAAGCTAGTGACTGATCTCGAAACAAAAGTTGGCGATATTCGAAAGGGACTAAGTGAACTTGCAAGTGCTCGCGGTTTTAGTGACATTAAGCTTACTTCTGGAGATCCGAACATTCTTAGCGGCACAGTTGATCCCGGTTCCTCTAAACCCGGCAGCTGGAATCTCGAAGTCGTAAAGTTAGCTGAAAAAGCTGGAGCGATGACAAACGGGTTTCCAGATAAAGACAAAACTCAAATCGGGATTGGATACTTCAAATTCAAAACTCCCGAAGGCACAAAAGAAGTTTACGTTAATAAAAACACGAACACTCTTGAGGGCGCTGCTAATGCCATCAACACGGCTCGTGTGGGCGTCCGTGCGTCTGTAGTCAACGACAGAAAAGATCCGGATGCGCCTTACAAGCTCATGCTGACTGCTGACGGAACGGGCGTAGACCAAAACATTCAGTACCCAACTTTATACTTCCTCGATGGCGATCAAGATCTTTTCTTAGATACTGAGCGCCAAGCAACCAATGGCGTTGTAAAAGTTGACGGCTTCGAATTTGAAATTCAAGACAACACACTTAAAGACGTAATCCCGGGAGTGACTCTCGACCTTAAGCAGGCTTCTCCAGGAAAAAACGTTAGCATCACAGTCAAAGAAGATTTAGAAGTCGTAAGTGGCAAAGTAAAAACTTTCGTTGATTCAATGAACGGAGTTTTAGGCTTTATTCAGCAACAGAACGCACTGACCAAGGAGACTGATACAACACAGACTCTGGGTGGCGACGGACTGTTGAGAAGTATTGAACTTCGCCTTCGTCAATTGGTTCAGAATCCGCAGTATGGTGGCGGCGCAATTAAACAATTAAGCCAACTCGGTATCGGCTTTAATCGAAACGGTCTTCTTGAGTTCGATCAAAAGAAATTTGATGGCCAACTTGCTTCTAAGCCTCAAGACGTTCAAGCATTTCTAGTGGGTGATGGTTTTAGCACTGGCTTCATCAACTCGGTTAAGCGAGAAACGTCGACCATGCTCAATCAAGCATTTGGTCCGCTCGCGAATCGTAAAAAAGGTCTTTTACAAAAGATCGAGCAAGCGGATCAGAGAATTGAAACTAAAGAGAAGCAACTTGTAAGAAGAGAAGAGCAACTGCGGGCAAAGTTCGCGCGTTTAGAAGAGACAATGTCTCGACTGAAGGGTCAGGGAGCTGCAGTGGGTGCAATGCAAAGCGGAATGCCGACATTAACCCAAGGTTAAACTATTTTTATTTGTGATTTGGACTGTAATCAGTGAACTAGGGAACCGAAGAGTTAGTAATGAAAAACGCGTACCAAAAATATAAAGCAACTT
>JAYSYM010000649.1:0-2681 GCA_043727635.1 Bdellovibrionales bacterium
AAGATATTAAAAATCCGATTCGACTTGCACGTGCCGTTAAAGACAAGACTAAGCATGTATTTATGGTTGGAGATGGTGCTTCGCGCTTTGCTGGAGAGGTGGGGCACCAAAAAGTTGAGCCCGCTTACTTCACGGCGATTACTTCTTATCCGTTATTAAAGGGTGACTCACATTACGGAGCTGTTTACGGGACTGTGGGTGCCGTAGCACTTGATCGCTGCGGAACCTTAGCTGCAGCGACTTCGACTGGCGGTTTGTATATGAAAAAGCCAGGTCGCGTGGGGGACTCTCCGTTGATCGGTGCGGGAACTTACGCCAACAATAATACAATTGCGCTGTCTGCGACTGGCGAAGGTGAGAAATTTATTCGCGCAAACGTTGCGGGCCGAGTTTCTAATATCGTTCAATACACTGAACGCTCAGTTGAGTGGGCGATGAAAGAAACTTTGGGTGTCGTGGAGAAGATGGAAGGCACCGGCGGCATCATTGTCGTTGATCGCCGAGGGCGACCTTATTCTTTGACCATCAAGGGTGAACCTCTGCCAGGTGGCTATGTGCGCGAAGATGGGAAAATCGTCGAACGCAACCTTACGAAATAATTTCTGCGAAAACTTCACTTTGTTTCTTGGCCCATTTCAAAGCGCCTTACCCTCCAAGTCAGATCCCGAAGCGCAATGTTGGTATATTGGCAAGAATGTTGGTTTATTGGCATCGCCTATCAGAGCCACACTGAGAGGCTCAACATTACGGGTAGCACTCAAGTTTGCGAGTAGCGCTCAATTTTCAAATTATGTCGCTTGAGAAACGGGATCCAGCACGAGTCGATGAGTCGATCGGCATGAGCCCAGTCGATTTCGTCGACGTTAGTTTTATCTGAGAGCAACTCCATGAACATTTCGTCTTGAAGCCTGCCGGCGTCTTGCGCGAGCTTGTAAGGAACGAGAGTGTAAGTGATGAGGCCATAGCGCGATTTGTACTGAGGATTGCGCTGCTCAAGAAGTGACTCGGCTTTTTTGCGCAGTAGAAACTTTTGATCGCCCACTTTGTCGCGCATCTCAACCCAATTCTCTAGAGCCATCTCAGCAATCGCTTTCGCGTTTTCCTTTCGGCGGAGTTCATACTCCGAAAGAATTTGAGCCCAGTCTTTTGACTCTTCAAATAATGACATCAGTTCGGTGCAGTCTTCGAAGCCGGAGTTCATACCTTGGCCAAAGAAGGGGACGATCGCGTGAGCGGCGTCGCCGATGAGGGCGATGTTGTCGATGACCCACTTGTCGCAACGAACGGTGCCGAGAGTGCCCTGTGGGTGATTCAAGAACTCTTCGACGTAGTTGGGCATCAGTGGAATTGAATCTTTAAACTCGCGAGTAAAAAGTTTTTCGACCGCCTCTTTAGTTTTAAGAGCGTCGAATGATTTTTTTGGGAGATAGATCGTTGATGTGAAGCTTCCGTCTTTGTTTGCGAGGGCCATCATCATGTGATCGCCACGAGGCCAGATGTGAAGCGCATCAGTCTTTAACTGAGGCTGACCCGCAGCCACGCCGCTACTACCGTCGCTCAACGGCAGTGTTAGTTCTTTGTAATCAGCTTCAAGCCAGTCGGTGTGCTCTGTAAGTTTGCCGAGGGCTGCGAGGTTCTTTCGAACTTTGCTTCCGGCGCCATCGGCTGCAAAAACCACTTCGCTCTTGGAGAAATCGAGCGAATCAATCTCCTGCGAGAAATTAAATTTCACACCGGCAGCTTCGGCTTTTGCGATGAGGAAGCGATTAAGTGAATCGCGCGAGATTGAAAGGTTAAACTCGTTGGCTTGGCCGTATGGTTGATACGTCGTTTCACCAGCGACCGAATGGATCATCCGGCCATAAACTGGAACTGCAAGCGCACGAACTTCAGAAGAAAGCCCGGCTAAATCGAGCGCGTGCAACCCGCGCGAAGTAACAACTAAGTTAATTGAGCGGCCTGCAGAAACAGCGGCTAAGCGAGGGTCAGATCGCTTCTCAAAAACTTCAACCTCGAAACCTTTTTGTTTCAAGAGCAAAGCCAGTAGCGAGCCAACTAAACCCGAGCCAACAACCGTGATCACTGGGCGACTTCTTCGAGGACTTTCACCAATGTGAAAATATCTTCGTAAGAGTTGTAGAGCGGGGCTGCCGTCGCGCGAATGATGTCGGGCTCACGGAAGTCGACGTGAACATTGCGATCACGCAGAGCTTTAATCCAGTTCTTTGGATCATTTTTGAATCGCATGCAAAGCATTGAGCCGCGATCTTTCGGAGTGATGATACTAATTTTTTCGCCGAGAGATTGTTTGAGCAATCCTTCGAAAGTCGAAGTGAGTTGGTCGCCGCGAATTCGTAAGGCTTTGATGGTAGCTTGGTCGAAGAGTTCCATCGAAGCGCGCAAGCTTGCTAGCTGCCAAATCGGTGGGTTTGATAGTTGCCACGCTTCAACACTCGGCAACGGATCGAAGTCAGGACCCATCTTAAAGCGCGAAGTCTTGTTGTGACCCCACCATCCTTCAAACCGTGGAGTGTCTTTGCGACCGAAGTGACGTTCGTGAACAAATGCTCCGGCAATTCCACCAGGGCCAGAGTTTAAATATTTATAGCTGCACCAAACGGCGAAGTCGCAACCATAGTCATGAAGTTGCAAATCTAAATTGCCAGCACCGTGTGCGAGAT
>JAYSYM010000650.1:0-2673 GCA_043727635.1 Bdellovibrionales bacterium
GGGTGCGCAGATCGATCAGTATGAAATGGTAAGGGTTGCTTCACACATCGAAGCCCAAGTTCTGCAAAAGCCAACCGGAACGCAAGATTACTTCCCGCCAATCTTCGGCGGAGTTTGTTTCATCGAATATGGCGTCCCAGGACCGCGCATCACCAAAGGTGAATTTAATCACGAAGCTTTCGAAGGACGCTTTCTACTTATCTACACAGGCAAGCAGCATCACTCAGGAATTAACAACTGGCAGGTCATCAAAAGTTATCTCGATGGTGATCCGAAGCCCAAGGCCGCGCTTCAAAAGTTAGCGGTAGTTTCAAAGGACCTTCAGAAAGCTTGGATCGAACGACGAATTGAAGACCTTCCGAAGCTTTTCGATCGTGAGTATGACGCTAGAACAGAACTCTCTGAAGGGTTCTCAAGTCCCGAGATCAAGAAACTAAAGACTTTGGCTAGCTCGCTCGGCGCTTCGGCTAAGATTTGTGGCGCAGGCGGTGGCGGATGTGTTTTAATTTGGTGTCCCGACAAGCAAATCGAAAAGATGGCTAAGCTATGCGAAGACAATGGGTTTACCGTCTTGAAAACCAAACCTTGGCAAGGATAGATGGCGGCTTCACCGAAATCCCTTCAAATTTATAGATTTGCCGGAGTGTCGCTCGGTGGCGGGAAGACAGACAAAACTGCAGTTGCGATTCTCGAATACTATCCCGAACAGAAAAGAATTTTCTTAAGAACTCTTCGCGATAAAATCAAGGGCGATGCTGAGGTGTCAGCCGATGCCCGCATTCACGCTCTATTCACTGAAGAAGAACCGAACATTCACTCGATTGCATTCGATGTGCCGTTACAAGTTCCAAAATGCCTTCGTTGTCCGTTGAAATGTCCAGGCTATGAGGCCTGCAAAGAGCCCGAAATTAAATATCTCTGGGGCTTACACAAAAAGCGCACTGCGAAGAAGAAGCCGGTGAAGCTCTTTACTCCCTATACTGAACGCTGTGCCGAATCCTATATTGCGACCGAACTTGAAGAGGTATTTCATCCGCAACACGCACTCGGTTCGAATTTTGCTCCGCTGACAGCGAGAGCCTTTTTCGTTCGCCGTCGACTGGGTAAAAAAATTGCGGCGCTCGAAGTGTTCCCGAAGCTTTCTCTCTGGAGAATCGGGATCGACTTAAAAGTTCAAAAAGTTCACCTGAGAAATCACAAATTAGCCATCGGCGGCGATGAAGCGAGGCTTTTAATTTTAAAGGCCCTTGCTGAACGCGAGATTTGTTTTGTTTACCAGCAAGACACGAAGACAATGGTGGATAACTCGATGGCCTTTGACGCCTTCATTTGTGCGCTCACGGCGTTCCTCAAATTTCGAGGGCAGTGCGAGAAGATTCCGACCGGTTTCCCTAAGCAAGAGCCATGGATCGAATTTCCGCTTAAGACCATAAGCTGGTTCTAGCTAGGGCCCTTTAAGGCGAGGGTGTCAAAACAGTAGACACCCATCCCTCCATAAATTTCAGCTCAGGCCCAATTTCCCAGGCACTTTACGTGCATTAGCTAGCGCTTATGAAAACAAAAGCTGCCTTCACATCATTATTAGGTCTCGCTGTTGCCACTTCAATCTTCGCCGGGAGCACTGCTCACGGCCAAAGCAAAAACCAGATAAAAACATCCATCGCTTCAAAGAAGACGACTGTGAACGGTCAGCTTAAAGCGAAAGTGAAAACTTCAGCTCCCGCAAAAGAAGAAGCTTCTCCTTTTAGCCTCAACATTTCAGAAACTTACTACGGGAAATTGCAGAACGAAGATAACTACCTTGAGAACTGGTTAACTGCCGGTTACGCATTCAGCGAAAACGTATCTCTTTCTGTTGAAACTGGTTTCGATGCTTACATGGAAAAACAAGAGAAGAACCAAGGCTACGATGTTGAAGCCAATTTAGTGGCGTCTGGCATGGAGATCACTAAGGGCTTCACTTTTGCTGCAGGCTTGATCGGTGTGATGGCTACTTCACGGGAGTCTCGCAACAAGAACATGACTGGTGCATTCGGCGGTCGCGGCAACTTCGGTTTAAAAATAGGTACAGTCTCTCTTGGCTTAGATAACAACTTTTATCAAATCGCTTACAAGACTGCTCCGATTGCAACTCCCGAAGGTGATCTGTTCGACGGCGACGATGACAAGCGTTACTACGGAAACGAATACACTCGCGCAACGACTGTGTTGAGTGCAGTCGTTCCAGTTGGTGGCTTCAAATTAAAAAACGACCTCCGCTACCGCCAATCAACACCTTACGAAGGCGAAGAGACTCGCTCTATGCGATATCGAGCTCGCGTATCTTACGGAATCATCGATGGCCTTTCGATCACCGGTGGAGCATGGTGGGCTAAAAAGATTACTGATCCTAAGGCAATGCCATTCTTCAATGAGAAGAACCGCACGTTGTTCCTTAACCTCTCTCTCGACGTATAATTAGACCTCGACATGGCTTGCGCGAGGCGTTGTCTAAAAACTGAGACATCTTTGTCGTAGACACAGCGCCTCGACTCCATAAAATAGAGTCATGAAAATCCTGCTCCTTACAATCATCGCAATCAGCCAGTTTTTCGCTGGAGCAGCCGTCGCGCAAACTCAGCCAGCGCAAACGCAAACAGCTCAACCCTTAGTACTCCCTCAAGTTGGCCCGAA
>JAYSYM010000651.1:0-2669 GCA_043727635.1 Bdellovibrionales bacterium
TCAAGATCTCGCATCTCACCTAGCAAACAAACGTCGGGATCTTGACGCAGGAGATGCTTCAACGCATTTTTGAAGCCCATCGTGTCTGAGCCGATTTCACGTTGATTGACGATACTGCTCTTATGTTTGTGAACAAACTCGATCGGATCTTCGAGCGTAATAATATGTCCTGCTTGCTCTTCGTTAATTTTATCGATGAGCGAAGCGATTGTCGTCGACTTGCCCGAGCCCGTCGGACCCGTAACAAGAACTAATCCGTTCGGCAAGTGAGTGAGCTCGGCAAGAATCGGCGGAAGCCCAAGCTCTTCGAACTTTGGAATATTGGTCGGAACTTTTCTAAATACGCCAGCAACCGATCCGCGCTGAAAGAAGTAGTTCGCCCGGAAACGCGCCATGTTCTTAATGTCGAAACTGAAATCCAGCTCGCGTGTTTCTTCGAGTCGACTTTTTTGAATGTCACTTAGCACTGAGTAGCAAAGAGTTCTTGAATCTTCTTTGCTCAACGCACCGGTTTTCACTCGAACCATTCTGCCATTTACTCGCAACACTGGTTGAGATTCTGCGGTGATGTGCAAGTCTGAAGCGCCTTGATCTGCGGCAAACTTCAGAAGCTGCAAAAGGGAGATCATTAAGCCTCGCTGTCGTTCACTGTTGAGTTAATAACTTCTTCTAATGAAATCAATCCAGTTTTCAATTTTATAAGCGCAGCTTGTCGCAAGCTTCGCATTCCGCCACGAATGGCTGCCTCTTTAAGTTCTACCGGGTTTGCATTTTTTAAAATCGCTGTTCTTAGCACGTCGGTCATTGTCATCAATTCATAAATTGCAACTCGGCCCTTAATGCCAGTCCCGTTACAGTATGAACAGCCTTCGCCCTTCATCACTTCATAGCCACCTACTTCGTCAGCTTTAACGCCGAGCCCGATAAGTACTCCCGGTTCAACTTTTTGAAGAGATTTACATTTCTCGCAATTTCGCCCCGCAAGTCGCTGAGCTACGATGAGAGAAATAGTTGATGTGATCAAGAACCCCTGCACACCCATATCAAGCAAACGAGCCACCGTTGATGGCGCATCGTTAGTGTGAAGAGTACTTAAAACTAAGTGACCCGTACTTGCAGCTTTGAAGGCTACCTCTGCAGTTTCTAAATCTCGAATCTCACCGACTAAAATTACGTCTGGATCTTGACGTAGGAAACTTCGAAGGGCATCAGCAAAGTTAAACTTAATTTTTGAATTAATCTGAACCTGGTTGATCCCATCTAAGTTGAATTCAACCGGATCTTCGGCGGTAGAGATATTCATCTGCGGATCGTTAACTGACCACAACGCAGAATAAAGAGTGGTCGTCTTACCTGAGCCAGTTGGCCCGGTTACGAGCACCATTCCTTGCGCCTGACTGATAGCATGCTTAAAAACATCTAAATCGCTTTGCTCAAAGCCAAGCTTTGTCATATCGAGTTTCAAATTTGCTTTATCGAGAAGACGCATGACGATTTTTTCACCGAACAGGGTGGGCAGAACGCTCACTCGAAAATCGACTTCTAATCCCGTAGGTGTTTTCACCTTCAAGCGACCATCTTGCGGTAGGCGTCGCTCAGAAATATCGAGCTTCGACATAATTTTAATACGACTTGAAAGTGCATTCGCAACACCACCCGGTGGCTGAACTTTCTCATGCAAGCTCCCGTCGATACGAAAACGAACTCTAAAACGTTTCTCGTAGGGCTCGATGTGAATATCAGAGGCTTTCAATTTAATTGCTTCAGCTAGCATGATGTTCACAAACTTCACGAGAGGGCCGAGCTCTTCTTGAGCTGCACCATCAAGCATTTGTGCTTCGAGCGAAGCCGTGAAGTTTAAATTTTGTACATCTTCTGATTCTTCGAGTTGCTGGGAAAGACCCGCAAGATTATTTGCGCCCTTGGTAAAGTATTTCTCAATAGCTTTTTGAATCGAAAGCTCAGGCGCAACAACAACTTCGATTTTACAGCGAGAAATAAAATTCAAGTCATCTCGAATGAACATGTTGCTCGGATCAGCGAATGCGACAACAAGCGTGTTACCAGATCGGGAAACTGGAATCACACAATGTTTTTCACAGATTTCTTTCGGAAGTGCTTTGAGTGCTTCAGCATCAATTTCGAAATTCTCAAGATCGATGGGTGGAACTCCGTATTGCTCAGATAAAAATTCTGACAACTGCGAGTCCTTGATGAATCCCAACCGAACCAGTGTTGAAGCAAGTCGACCACCATGGTTCTTCTGTTCTTTTTTTGCTTCTTCAAGCTGAACGAGATCGATTAACTTCTCACGAATTAATAACTCGCCAAGATTTTTTCTTGCGCCCATTTTCACTAGCTCCCGAATGAAGTTCTTCTATTGAGCTAGTGTAGCTCGCACGTACCTTTTATGTGTACTGCACGAACGTCTGACTTGAGCCTTAAACACCTGATTTAGCTGTTATTTTATATATGACTTCGGATCGACACCTTAAGTGCCTCACGGTAACGTGAAAGATCGATTTTTATGTTGAAACACTTCTCTGCCCAAGCCTCATCCACATTTGAGAGCAGATGAACCGCAGGCTCGACTTGAGTCCCGAGACTAATGGCTTCGACAGCTAAAGGTGACTCCTCTGCATATGGTTCAGTTTCAATCCAAATTCCGT
>JAYSYM010000652.1:0-2665 GCA_043727635.1 Bdellovibrionales bacterium
GTCCACCCATTCCATCCGCGACGAGATAGAGACCAAGTGATTCATCGACAAGAAATGAATCTTCGTTTCGTTCGCGCCGAAGCCCGATGTCTGTCTGGCAATAAACCTCAATTTGCATCTCTTAATTCTATGTAAGGGAGAACCTCACTCCAAGGCTAATTTTCCGAGAAAGTGAGTCAGCTGTGGAATAATCAAAATAAGCGGTTCGGCGGCAAAACTGACTAGCCTTTTTCAAGCCCCCCGACATCTCAATAAGTAGAGCTGTTCCGCCGATGAATATTTTAGGTGAGCATGAAGAAGAATATTTCTGTTATAGCCATTGTGGTTTCCCTATTAGTGCACACAGCACTTATGGGTACTATTTGGTTCTCACCTAACCTCTTTCATCCCACAAAACGAACTGTGACCGAGATCGAACTTTATGACGCTGAAGAAATGCTTAAGCGCATGAAAGAACTCGACGCGACTAAGGGTCAGATCGTCGATCAGAGCAAAAAAGCGGTGAATGACGAAGTACCGGAAAATTCAAAGTACCTCTCGCGCCACAATCAAACAGTAAAAGAAGAAACTCGCGCGGCGCTCACAGCCAAGTTCCGCAATTCCACTGGATCAGGCGGCAAGGTTTCTGAAAAACAGGAAGCTGCTCAAAACGAGCCGACGAAAAAAGATATGGTCCAACACAGAAATGGTTTAGCTGTTGGCAAGACGCTTAAAGATTTTAAACCTGATTTCAAAATCGGACCTAAAGCAGACACTGTTGCTTCAGGTGGCGGAGAAGGCCCATCAGCAACTGACGACAATCTTGATAAACCGGTTGGAATGGAAACGATGCTCTCAACTCGTGAGTTCGTTTACTTCAGCTACTACAATCGCATTAAAGATAAACTTCGCCAGTATTGGGAACCTAAGATCAAAGAAAAGGTAACTCGTATCTTCCGCCAAGGCCGAACGATTGCGTCGGATGCGGATAAGATCACAAAAGTTATCATCATTCTTGATGAAAAAGGGATCCTTCAGAATGTGCAAGTTGTTGGTGAATCAGGCGTTACTGACTTAGATGATGCAGCCGTCGAGGCATTCAGAGCCGCCGCCCCGTTCCCGAACCCACCTAAGGGTATCGTTGAACAAGATGGCCTAATTCGCATCCGATGGGACTTCATCCTTGAGGCCGACAATTCACAGCGTATTGAGGGCGAGTACTATGCTCGCCAGCTCGAAGACAACGCTTCGCAACCGCAGTAATTTCACCCTTCCCGCTTTACCCGTCTACCCGCTCATGCTAGACCAAATGCTCCAGACAATTCATTAAGGATTACAACGGCATGAGCACAAAAAAGTTCTCTGTTAAAAAAGAGATTCTCGATAAAGTTTGCAGTCGCGCGCACTACTTAACGACGCAAATGATTTGGCAAGCAAACAACCGCGACGACGTGGAAAAAGGCGATCCAAAAATTGGTGGCCACCCTGCTGCTTGTGCGAGTTCGCTTCACATCACCGGAGCACTTCACTTACTTGTTAAAACTGGTTTTGATTACGTCGCCAACAAACCTCACGCGGCACCAGTTGATCACTCCTACAATTATTTGATGGAGTTATTCCTTAATCCTGATCTCTCAAAACTTTCGCAAGAAGAATGCGATCAAGCGATGATGGGACTTCGTCACTTTGCAAAAAATGGCGAGCCGGTTTTCCAATCTTACCATTCAGCATACGATTCTGATCATCATGGCTTCTTACCGTCAGGCACTGTTGGCATTCCGCCAGTAAATGCGGGCTACCTCGCGCACGCTTATCGTTTCTGCAAAGAGCATGGGTACGATGTTCCAGAAGCTCACTTTTGGTCGATCTTAGGCGACTCTGAATTCCGAGAGGGTTCTTGCTACGAAGCGATTCCTGATTTCGCAGAACGCGAACTCGGAAACTTAACTTGGATCATCGACTACAACCGCCAATCACTTGATGGTCACCGTATCACTAACAAAGAAATCATGAATGGAACTGACGACACTCGTATCGAGCGCACAATGCTTGCGAACGGTTGGGAAGTGATTCAGGTTCGTCACGGTTTGCTTCGCAAGAAAATGTTTGCGAAGCCTGATGGCAACCTCTATCAACATTTCTTGGAAGAAGAACTTCAAGATTACGAATTACAAGCAATGCTTCTAGTTGAAGACATGGCTTCACTTCGCAAAGGTGTATTGAAGCGCTACTCTAAACTTAAAAAATTCTTAGATGGCATCACTGATGCTGAGTTACACGATTCGCTTCGTGATCTCGGTGGCCACGACATTTTCGCTCTGGCTGAAGCTATGGAACAAAGCAAGGTTAACAAGCGCAAGCCTACAATGATCATTGCTCACACTGTAAAAGGCTGGGGACTTCGATCGGCTGCAGCCCCGGGCAATCACTCAGCACTTCCAACTCAAGACGAAGTTGATGAATTGCAAGAAAAGCAAAAACTGCCGAACGGAAAAATGTTTGCTCGCTTCGATAAAAAATCTGATGAAGGTAAATTTCTCGCTGAGCGCGGCGAGCAACTTTACTCAGACACTAAAGCAGAAATTAAACTTCGCGATAAAAATAAGGCGTTGTTTGAAAAGCGCTTTAAAGAACACGGTGAAATTCCAACTACATTTGGCATTAATTTAAAAATGGCGTCTTACCC
>JAYSYM010000653.1:0-2657 GCA_043727635.1 Bdellovibrionales bacterium
CACAACCAAAAAGTATGAACTACCTATTGTGATTTTAGTTCGGTCCAGAGGCGGTCATACGCTGCGGTGTGTTCACCGAGGTCTTTTAGGCCTTCGAACTTTTTGAGAACGTCGCTTGTGGGGAAAAGTGTTTTGCTGTTTTTCAATTCTGGGGGGAGTTTGCTCGCCGTCTCTTTCAAAACCGGCCCGCCCATCACCACTTTAACGAATGGAACATTCGAATCGGTGGTGAGTAAGAAGTTGATGAGTGCGTGAGCGGCTTCTATGTTTTGCGCGCTCGATAAGATCACCATGTTGTCGATGGCTCGAGTGCCACCCTCGCTCGGAAGAATGTATTCAATCTTTCCTTTGCTATCGCGCTCCGCTTGAAGTCCGTCAGTTGAATACACGTGAGCAACAACAACTTCCTTATTTAACAAAGCGTCTTTCATATCAGAGCGGAACATTTTTATGCGCGGACGAAGTTCCTTCAAAGATGCCGCTGCTTTTTTCAATTGCTCAGGGTCTACACTGTTCACACTGAAGCCGTTGTACTTCAACGCTGCCGCTGTTACTTCGCGAACGTCGTCGAGCAGAGAAATTTTTCCGGCAAGTTCTTTATTCTCGAAGAGATCTTTCCATCCCTTAATCTCACCCTTCCAAAGTTCACGATGAATCGCGAGGCCACAAGTACTCCACGCGTAAGGCAGAGAAAATTTATTTTCGCGATCATACTCCTGCGCCAAGAAATCAGCATTGATGCCGGCCTTGTTCGGAATCTTACTCATATCAAGTTCTCTGAGTAGCTTTAGCTGAGTCATGATGTTGACCATGTAATCACTCGGGAATGCGACATCGATTCCACCCGCTCCCGCTTGAACCTTTGCTAAAAGTTCTTCGTTCGAAGCGTAGTACGAAACGTTGAGCTGAATCCCAGTGGCTTTAGTGAACTGCTCGCGAACCTCTGGTGAGATAAAGTTCGTCCAAGTTGCAACGTTAAGAACCTTAGAGTCGGTCGGAGCGTCGTTTTTATTTGTACAACCGGCCAAGCTCAAAGACATAAAAATCAGAGCTGAAACAAACGGAATTCTCGACATCATTGGGTTCTTCCTTTTAGTATGAGCGCGTGCTTGAAATACGAGGTATCGAGAAACGATTTGGCAGTCAAACTGCGTTAGCAGGAATGAACCTTTCTATTGGTGAAGGTGAGTTCGTGTCATTGCTAGGACCAAGTGGTTGCGGGAAGACGACTCTGCTTAGAATTATAGCAGGGCTTGAATCAGCTGATGCCGGAGACATTCTTTGGAAGGGTCAGTCGCTCGCAAAGCTCCCGGCCCGCGAACGTCCGTTCAATATGGTGTTTCAGCGCTACGCACTTTTCCCGCATTTAAATGTTTATGAAAATGTCGCTTTTGGCCTGAGGCTTAAGAAAGTTTCTGATTCAGAAATTAAGTCGCGGGTTAGCGAAGCGTTAGCACTGGTTGATCTTGAAAAGCTAGCGGAGCGAGGAAGCGAACAACTTTCTGGTGGCCAACAACAGCGAGTAGCATTAGCTCGCGCACTCGTTAATCGACCACAAGTTCTGTTGCTAGACGAACCACTCTCAGCACTTGATCAGCAGTTGCGCTTGCGTGTGCAGGCAGAGCTTCGTTTGCTTCAGAAGAAACTTGGCTTAACTTTTATTCTTGTGACTCACGATCAAGACGAAGCAATGGCAGTCTCTGATCGCATTGCAGTTTTGAATCACGGCGTACTTGAGCAGTTTGCATCGCCAAAAGAAATTTACGATCGCCCAGCTTCATCATTTTGCGCTTCGTTCATTGGTCGAGCGAATCAGTTCAATGGAACTGGTCAGAAGCAGCCTAATGGAATGGTAACCTTCAACTTAAATGGTCAGCCAGTGCAAGGGATCTCTCAGTGCGAACGGCTCAGCCAAAGTTCGCACGCGACGCCAGTTCAAGTTTTTGTCCGGCCCGATAAAGTTCGCTTAAGTGAAGGATCCAGCGGACAAAATGTGATTTCGGTCAAAGTTGTGCAATCGGTTTTTCGCGGCACACATCACGAAGTCTTCGCGCAGGCTGGTGATGGAACCATGATTCACGTCGCAAGCCCCCAGCCTTTATCAGCTGACCAAAAAATTTCTCTTTCATTTGCTCCTGAAGATACGTTCATCTTCATGGCGGGAAGCCAAAGTACATGAGGCACCGGCTCAGTGCTTGGTTAGCTGTTGCAGCACGCCTTCCACTTGCTTGGTACTTCCTATTCTTCGCTGGGCCGCTGGTTTTAATTACGATCACTAGTTTTCTTACGCGCGGTATTTACGGCGGCGTACAGTGGCAACTTTCGTTTCTTAATTTTGCTCGCCTCTTCGACTCGCTTTATCTGATGATTTTTTTAAAAAGCGTTTTGCTTGCAACTGTGACGGCAGTGCTCTGCATGCTAATTGGTTTTCCGATCGTTTGGGCCGCCACGGCTGCACCACCTCGAAAACGGTCGCTGCTACTTTTCTTGCTCTCACTTCCCTTTTTCACCAACTTAGTTATTCGAATTTACGCACTTAAACTTTTCACAGCGCATGACGGCCCGCTTGCGTATGTATTAACACTGCTTCATGTAGAGTTTGATCCATTTTCACTTTCGCAAAACTTGCCACTCGTGATTTTTGGAATGGTCACTTC
>JAYSYM010000654.1:0-2654 GCA_043727635.1 Bdellovibrionales bacterium
GGCATGCACGACTTCTTTCCGTGTTGTTTTTAAAACTGGAACTTTCATAATCACTGTTCCAATTGTTTCATCTTCTAATAGCAGACTTGCCGTCGTCGCGTGAAGTACCTGCACCTGCTTAATACCTTTATTAATCGCTAACACCATTGCTCGCACTTTCGTGCTCATTCCGCCATAGATGACTCCTTCGAGCATCATGCGCTCAAGCAATCTTGGCGGCGCAACTTTGATCAGCTCTTGATCTGCATTCAGAATTCCGAATTGATCAGTTAAGAATACGAGTTTCTCGGCTCTGAGCTCAGTTGCGATTTGTGTTGCGGCCCAATCGGCGTTGACGTTAAATTTGTCTCCGTAATTGCCAATGCCTATTGGAGCAATGACTGGAACTACGTCGCCGCTTGAGTACTTAAGCACAACTTCAATTGCGTGAGTGTTGACACTCTCAACTGTTCCAACTCGCATAAGACGTGAGTCTGCGCTGGGAACACAGATCAAAATTCGATCTTGTCCACCTGATAAGCCTACAGCCGGAATTCCATTTTCGCGGAGTGATCCCACAACTTTTTGGTTCACATCTCTAGCCAAAACCTTTTCGATCACATTCATCATCTCAGGAGTTGTCTGCCGTTGGCCGTCGATAAACTTCCATTCGATCTTGCGTTTAACAAGTTCGTTGTTGATCGCTGGACCACCGCCGTGAACTACGACCACGTCGTAATTACGTTGTTGGTAGCCTTTTACGAGCGTCGACAACTCTTTTAGAGTTTCGGGCTGATCGAGAGCTGAGCCACCCAACTTAACGACAATTCGCTTCTTCAAAATGTTCTTCATAGTCAATCTCCCCCTACCGAGCGTTAGCTATACTCGGTGTTGATGTCGACATACTTGCGAGAAAGGTCGCATCCCCAGGCAGTGGCCGTTTGCTTGCCTGACTTCAAATCAATCTCTACTTTTACGATTGATTGCTTAAGTAGAGCTTTAACTTCTACGCGATCAAAATTTACCGGCTGACCCTTTTCAAAGATTAATACTCCTTGAAGTTTAAGAGTCATTTTGTCGAGCTGTTCAGATGGAATCTGCTCAGCTCCGAGCCGTGCAAGGATACGCCCCCAGTTAGGGTCTTCTCCGTGCATCGCTGTTTTCACCAGCGGAGAAACAGTTACTCCGCGAGCCGCTTTTCTTGCGAGTGCCAGATCAGTTGCGCCCTTGAGCTGGACTTCGACAAGTTTCGAAGCGCCTTCGCCGTCAGCAGCAATCGACTTCGCAAGAAAGATCATGATGTCTTCAACTGCAGCTTCGAACCGCTGAATATCTTTATCAGTGGACAAAGCTACGCCAGAAACACCATCTGCCATGAAGAAACAGCAGTCGTTAGTTGAAGTATCTCCGTCAACACTGATCATGTTGAAGCTAACGTCAGTCTTCTTTTTAATAATATCTGCTGCGTGATCTTTTGTGACAATCGCATCAGTCAGGATGTAACCGAGCATGGTCGCCATGTTCGGATGGATCATCCCTGATCCTTTACCAATCCCTGTGATTCTCACCGCGCCAGTCGACAATGTTAAAAGTGTCGTCACTGTCTTAGGCACAAGATCCGTTGTCAGAATTGCAGTCGCAAAACTTTCGGCACAATCGTTTGCGCGCTCGACGAGCTCGCCCATTGCTGGCAAAACTAAGTCAGTATTGACCTGCTCCCCGATTTTACCTGTGCTTGCGATCAAAACTTGTTCGATGTCACAGCCAAGTTGTTTTGCAACAGCTGAAACCATCATCAAGTTCTTCTCGACACCTTCTGATCCGGTTGCAGCGTTGGCTTGGCCAGAGTTAGTGAAGATGGCGCGAATGTTATCTGCAGGCAAAAGCGCTTGCGTGAAACGTACAGGTGCGGCTCGGCATTCACTTTGAGTGAAAACGCCAGCTGCCACTGCCGGTACTTCTGAAATCAACAGTCCGAGATCAGGGCGATAGCGACGAACTCCGCAGTTAACTCCGCTTGCGAGAAACCCTTTAGGTAAAGGCGTACGACGAACTCCAGGTCCTGGTGTCATGTGCATGCCTCCAAGTGACCTACTCCTGTTGTTAACGGTAGGTCTGAAATGCGGTTAAAGTTCTCGATGGCTTGTGAGGCCGCCCCTTTTAACAAGTTATCAATGCACGAGAACACATAAAGTTTGCTCCCGTTAAGTTCGTAACTAATATGAGTCCTTCCTGTTCCGACCACTTTCTTAAGTGAAACAAGAGAAGGCTCGTCAGAAATCTTTGCGAAACTCACGAGTGGGTAACTCTCGTAAGCTTGTCCAAAAGCATTCTCCACATCTTTAAGAGTCATGCCTTTTCGCACGTTCGCATAAATGCCTGCGATAATTCCTCGGCGCGCTGCCAACAGTGAAGTTGTAAAGTGCGCATCGATTTTTTTACCGCTGAAAGCTTCGATCGCCTCTTGGATCTCTGGATAGTGTTGGTGCTTGCCTACTTTGTAAGGAAGACACTCACCTTCAACTTCAGTGAACAAAAGATTCTCAGAAGCTTTCTTCCCGGCGCCAGTGGCACCCGACTTCGCATCAATCACAATGTTATCTGCGTCGATGACATTGTTTTTTAGGAGCGGAATCAGAGCCATGCTGATCGCAGTTGCGTAGCAGCCAGGGTTC
>JAYSYM010000655.1:0-1012 GCA_043727635.1 Bdellovibrionales bacterium
CTTTTTTTGGTGCCCTCAAGCATGCGAGGAACATCGCGTCCAGTGAGGTACATGATCTCTGAGCCCGCCGCACGTAATTGATTGACGTAATCAACGGCGCCAGGGAGCGGCTCATCGTGATGAAGAAAGGCATCGCTGAAAAAACAAGATGCCCAGTGTTCGTGGAGATCTCGAACGAGTTCAGCGTGTGTTTCTTTTTTAAATCCGACGCGCGCGAGGGCTTCAGTCAAACCCCAGTCAGTCGAATAAATGGGGAGACTCTTGAGCTTTGCGCACTCGCTCGGGTAGCGATGCTGAAACTTCGGATTTTCTGCAAACGCGTCGACGATGCGGCACATGCGGAGGGTTAAGTCGAAAAGCGTTGAGTCGAGGTCGAAAACGGTCAAGAACGGCACTTCGCTTGACTTCGCTTCAGAGGCTTCAGCGAGGATTTTGCTAAGGATTGATTGAGACATCTCTACGCTCCCTGACTTTTGTACTGAGGATAACTTCGACATTATTAGTTAACTCGAAAATCCCTGAACGAGTCAATTCTCTGAAGGTGAGCTTCATGCGCCGAGTTTTTTGACAGTCTTTGGAACTTTCGCGCGCGAATTGTGAGCAATACCACAAGATCTCCTGGAGATCTTGAGTGTTTACGCGGGGTCACCGATGTAACACACATGCACCCAGCGCAAGCACAGAGTCTATTTTATGTCTTTCATCAAGGGGTTCAAAGTGGCCCGATTTCATTAGTTGAAATCGCGGCTCGCATTCGTGCGCAAACACTTGAATTGAATGATTACCTTTACGACGAGCGCGCATCTGATTGGATTTTTCTAGCCGCTCATAGCGAACTCTCTGAGCTTATTAAAGACGTCAAACTTGAAGTTCGTGAACACCAGAAGAAAGTTGCGGCAGCTTCGAACGCACCCGACGAATGGTTCGCTCTTCGCGGTGAATTACGCTTTGGGCCTTTTGCGTACACTGAACTCGTCCGTCTCCTTCAAGAAAAGACGATGCACGATTCAGA
>JAYSYM010000656.1:0-1001 GCA_043727635.1 Bdellovibrionales bacterium
ATTTTGCCTTGTTTGGCTTCAGCCGAGAGGATGTCGATTGCGCGTTCTGGAGTCACTGACCGTTTATAAGGGCGGTCCATGGCTGTAAGAGCGTCGTAGATGTCTGAGATCGCCATAATACGCGCTTGAATCGGGATGTGATTGCAAGTCAAGCCACGCGGGTAGCCGCTGCCATCACATTTCTCGTGATGCGCATGAGCGATATCGGGAATCTCAGCTAAATCCTCGGTCCAAGCGATCTGCTTTAAGAATCGATAAGTGTGGCTTACGTGCGATTCGATTTCGCGACGTTCAATTTCACTGAGCGTACCTTTTGGAATTGAAAGCTTCATGAATTCATCAGGTGTGAGAATCGTATGATTGAGTTCCTTCGAGTTTTGATCAATCCACTGGATCAACTCGTTGATATCAAAATCAGAACCCATCACTTGCGGCTCGTTGGCATTGTAAATACCGTTTTTAATTTTATTGAGCTGCTGTTCAAACTTTTCAACTTTTCTTTGAGTCTGATGATACTTGAAGTGAGGGTTCTGAAGTTGGCCCTTATCAAAAAGTTCAATCAACTCGTGCGCCATATCTCGCCACGCTAGCATCTCGTGACGAAGTTGCGTGTTATCTAAACGAAGAACGATCGTATCGAGTTCGTGCGGGTAAAGCTTTTTCTCTTTTGAGAGAACCGACTCTTTTACGCCGATCTTTCCAAAATCATGTAAGAGGGCAGCGTAACGAATTTCTCGCACTTGTTCGTCTGAAAGACAGAAATGTTTAAATGGCCCGTGATCACATTGGTGAACTGCGCGCGCAAGTTCCACTGTTAACACCGCTACGCGATCACTGTGACCGCTGGTAGCTGGATCACGCGCTTCAATCGCCGTCACTGATGCTCGAATAAAGCTTTCGAAAAGATTTTCGATATCTTCTGTGAGTTTAGCATTATCGATGGCAACACAAGCTTGTGAAGCAAACGCTCGCATTAGTTCGTCGTCGGCATTTGTGAATGG
>JAYSYM010000657.1:0-1005 GCA_043727635.1 Bdellovibrionales bacterium
ATTTTCTTTCGGTCACGAGTGTTGATGATGAAATCACCTTTGTTCACTGTACCTTGGTAAATACGCATGTAAGTGAGCTGACCGTAACGGCCTTCGTCTAACTTAAACGCGTAACCAACGAAGTCAGCTTTTGGATCGTAAGAGACGATAATTTTTTCGCCGCCTTTATCAAGATCCATCGCTTCGTTAATTTTTTCGGTAGGGTTCGGAAGGTAATCGGTAACACCATCGAGAAGCTTTTGAACGCCACGGTTTTTGTAAGCTGATCCGCAGAACATCGGAACGATTTTGCGCTCGATAGTACATTTGCGGATGGCAGCTTTTAATTGAACTGCATCAACTTCTTCTTCCATTAAGAACTTTTCGCCAACGCCTTCGTCATGATCAGCAACTTTGCTGACAAGTTCTAGGCGATACTCTTTTGCTTGATCCATAAGATCAGCTGGTACCGGCTTTTCAGTGATGATTTCGCCGTCTTCTCCAGTGAAGTAGTAAGCTTTCATTCCAACTAAATCGACAACTCCTTCGAGCTTGTCCTCTAAACCGATTGGAATTTGTACGAGAACTGCGTTGAGTCTTAATTTATCTCTCACCATGCCGAGTACGCGGAACGGATTTGCACCCGCGCGATCAAGCTTGTTCACAAACGCAAGACGAGGAACGCTGTAACGCTTCATCTGGCGATCGACTGTGATTGATTGAGATTGTACTCCCGCAACGCCGCAAAGAACTAAAACTGCGCCGTCGAGAACTCGGAGTGAGCGTTCAACTTCGATAGTGAAGTCAACGTGGCCCGGAGTATCGATGATGTTGATGTTCGTGTCTTTCCACTGAACGTTCGTTGCAGCAGATTGAATTGTGATCCCTTTTTCTCTTTCGAGATCCATTGAATCCATCTTAGCACCCACGCCGTCTTTTCCACGGACTTCATGAATCTCGTGAATACGACCAGTGTAGAACAAGATGCGCTCTGTAAGAGTCGTCTTGCCTGAATCGATGTGCGCC
>JAYSYM010000658.1:0-1011 GCA_043727635.1 Bdellovibrionales bacterium
GTCACAAAGATGAGAAGAACTACGATCCTTGATTTCATTGTCTTAAAGCAATCCCAGATTCAGTCATCTGAATAATCTGACCTGCTTCAGCAGTTTTCAAAGTGAGTCGTGAGTGCGCGACTGTGTGCAAACGCTCCGGGCGAGTCATTTTCGCAAGATGAATCATTTGGCTACGACTTGCATCACGATTGCGCTTTTCTTCGCGCGAAAGTTTTAGAACAACGTAACCAAGGCGTCTCGTCTCCATGTTGAAGAACACAAGGCTAAAAAGACTTGCGATAATTATTAGGACACTAAAAAAAGGTTTTAAAGCTGTGACATCCTGTCGACTCATTGGTGCTGATCCCTACTCTTCATCTTGAAGAGAATGCTCTAAGTTGTATTTCTGCTTTCGTGTGAGCGTACCGCGAATGGTTTTGCGAAAAACCCTAAGCTTAGCACTGCGCGATCGAGGATTTTCTTTTAATTCCTCATCTGAAGGCTTGATCACTTTCCGATTTACGAGTTCACCACGATGCAAGTTAGCTTTAAGTATATTCTTAACTAGTCGATCTTCAAGGGAGTGGAAGGTGATAACAGCCAAAAGTCCGTTCTCCTCGAGAGCATCGATCAAATCTGGTAGAGCGAGCTCAAGAGTTTCGAGCTCCTGATTGACATGAAGTCGAAGTGCCATGAAATAGCGAGTTGCCGGATGCGACCCTTTTTTCTGCCAACCATCGACTCGCTCGATTAATTTTGATAGTTCTTGAGTTGTTGTGAAGGGTTTTATCTTTCGATCTTCGACAATCGCGCGCACTACACGAAAAGGTCTAGCAATCTCGCCGAGTTCGATGAAGATTTTTGCGAGTTCTTGCTCTTCAACTTGATTCACAACATCAGCAGCAGTGAGTTTTTGCTTTCGATTCATGCGCATATCGAGAGGACCGGTTTGATAAAAAGAAAAACCTCTCTCAGCTTGGTCTAGCTGCGGAGAAGAGACTCCGAGATCAAGCAACATGAGATCAAACTTTT
>JAYSYM010000659.1:0-1000 GCA_043727635.1 Bdellovibrionales bacterium
GCCTGAGCTTGTTGGAAAATCTTTCCGTCTCGAGCCGTGAGGCGCGGAAGTTTCGCAGCAACTTTCCCTAAATCTTTTGCTTGAAGCTTCTTAGTCTTCAGTTGTTCGAAGATTGGCGCGAAGGTGGCGATCTGCTCGCCCGAAGCTATGCCCTCAAGAACTTTCGTACGTTCTTTAAAATTCTTCGGAAAGATCTCGAGCGTTTGCGCTACTGCCGTGTAGTCACAAACTTTTAGACTAGCAAGCGATCCAACCAGGTAAGTTTCAGCACGAAGCTGATCTGCAAACGCTGGAGTGCTAAGGCTTTTTGTAATTGCAATTGCGTTCTGAGGTTCGCCCTTACGAATATGGGCCCAGCCCATCTCCTCTTGGGCTTCCACCCAATACTCTGATTTTTTGCTTACTTGATCGTAGTAACGAGTCGAAGCATCGAAATATCCGTTCTGAAAAAGGAGTCGCGCAGCTGTCAGCTTCATTAGCTCTTCCGACGCAGGCGACTTTGGATTCTTCATGAGCTTTGCGAGAAGCTTTGCAGCTAGATCAGCTTTGTCATTTAGCGAGTAAGCTAATACTAAATTCCACTCAGCCCGAGCGCGCGCCACACTTTCAGGAGGCGAATCTTTCGCCAACTGTTCTAAAGTTGCGACGTTTTCTAAAGTCTCAACGTCATTAACTTTTACAAGAAATTCAATATTCTTATCGAAGATCGTCGTCCAGCCTGGCGACCAATTGATACGAGCAAGCTCCCAGACAAAGTGAGTTTGCGGAGCGGCCTTCTGCCAGTAAGTTTCAAAGTCTTTAGTTTCTGCAGGATTAGTTGCTGTGAAAAGCGTTTCGACACCGGTTACTTGCAAGCCAGCGTTGAATTGCAGTAAGCCTTGAAGAGCTCGTCCCCAACTTGAGCTCCCTTGCGAACTATTCTCGAAAGCCTTTGTGAAGAGTAAAACCGCCTGGTCCCACGATTCAGTTTCAACTGCTCGTAAAAATGCGAGTTGATCCG